>CAJKZL010000001.1 GCA_905204385.1 uncultured Odoribacter sp.
CGGTATGAAGAGAATTTCAAACGAAGAGCTTTTAACGCTTGACACAACCATTCTCATTCCCGCAGCTCTTGAGAACCAAATAAATAAAGATAATGCAGATAAAATCAAAGCTAAGGTCATAGTCGAGGGTGCCAACGGTCCTACAACAAATGAAGCGGACGAAATACTCGACAAAAAAGGTGTTGTATTGGTCCCCGATATTCTTGCAAACTCAGGCGGAGTTATAGTTTCGTATTTTGAGTGGGTTCAAAATCTTCAGTCGTTTGAATGGACCGAAGAAGAGGTAAACTCTAAGCTTGCAAGAAAAATGAGCAAAGCATTTGAAAACGTATACGGCATTGCCAAAGAAAAAAATGTTTCGCTCAGAACCGGAGCTTATCTCATAGCTCTTAAGAGTGTTGTTGACACCACTAAGCTCAGAGGCATTTGGCCGTAATTTGACCGATATGACAAAGAACGAACCACCTAAAGGCGGTTCGTTCTTTTTGTTTAAAATAAAATTGTGATTTGTTTGATAATTTATCCGATTATCTTTTATCAGCTTTCGTTTTTATCTTTTGACGGTTTTTCTTTTTTGCGAGTCTTATTAAACAGCGCGGCAGCCGTAACCGCAAGAATGACAGCTACAATTCCCGACGTAACACCGATAATAACAAATGTCTCGTTTTTGATATGGTTTTTAACGGCGTTTTTGATATTATCAGCAGAAGAAGCTATCGCGTTATTTTGTGTTTCCGGCTCTGCGGCGGTTACTTCCGTCATCGGCTCATCGGAAAGCCCCTCGGTATAAGGTTCTGTCTCAACAGGTGCTATTATCGACGTACCCGACTCGGATTTAACCGTAGTCAAAATATACGTCATAGTTGTAAAAAATTGATATAATATCTGATTAAAAATAGGGACTTGTTACTTTTTTGTATGATGTTTGCGATAAAATGTATTGAAAACTTGTATATTTTTAATACAATGTTATATTTATTGTTCGTAGAAAATGATAATGCTTGCTTATTGAAGGTTCTGTCTATTATTAATTTATGTTTAATAAAATCATAATTAGATCAAAACAGTCATGGAATTCTTTGTTTTTATTCCTGGTTTGGGAGATTGATACGTAGATTTACAGCATGGTTCTATGAAGTATGCTTAATAAATTGGTATAATGCTATATATCTTTTCTTATATTTATCAGGTTGGTTTAAAGCATTCTACCATATGAATTAATGAATTCTTGCCAGCTATTAGCCGCTTGTTGCTTATGTTTTATTCTGTTGCACTTGTGTAGCTACAGGGATGCATAACTGTAGCAGACTTGTTGCACAAGTCTGCCTGTCTGATTACTCCACTGTAACTTTATTGTTTCTTTATGATTGGATAGGGGGAATGAAAAAAAGTGCAGTTTTCTTCTATGAAAAAGTGAAAAGTATATAGATGATTTTTGTAAACTTGTAGAAAAAAGAACTGTTTTGGGACTTAAAGTGCTGATTAGTAATGCTGTGACATTTTTGTTTTTCCCCTTATAATAATTAGATTAGATACAAAAATGTCACAGCATTCATCTGATTATCCTCGGTTGCTACTTCTCTTCTTTTCTTGCTCGTAACTTTCCCTCCAGTTAATTGTATGAGCGTTGGAAGAGTAAGTAGCTTCCGAAGGATATATTATCTAATAAATGTTGTATGAGTAATTCTTCACATGTTTCCTTCACTAAAAAGGAACATGTGAAGAAATACATTACTCTCTCACTTTAAACTACTTCCCCCTCTTTTGTTTAAAGAGGGAGAAGTGTATTTTAATACTTCATCAAGTATGATGCTTTAAATCCTTTGATTAATAATTCTTTGGATAAGAATTACCGTCATAAGTACAAGTAGACTTGAAAGCTCCTTTTGCAACACCATTCAATACGCTTACGATATTGTTGGCTCTAAGGTCATAGTAACCGATAGCACCATAACCTTTACTTGCAACTTGTCCTGAATAAAGTTGAGCACTAGCAGCAGACGGAGCACTATTCAGATTAATGGTATAAGGTGCAAATTTACTATTCGGCATACCAAAACCTGTACTCCACGATGGGGAGTTGAAGAATGCATAAATACCATAGTTTATATAGCCATTTACATTTGTAAGCTCATAGGCATAGCCATAATTGAATGCAGTAATCGTTTTGCCTGGCATCTTGTTGTGGAGCGCAGTAATTAAATTAGAGAAAGAACCTGTGCTTCCTGATGGATAACCGTTTCTTCCGTATTCAGCCCATTCATCGTCAAAGTCTACACCATCTAATCCATATTGGCTAACAGCATTAGCAACTGCAGTTGCGAATTGTTCAGTCTGAGCTGAATTCATGTTTGCGAATCCGAGCCCTGTATGGTCACCCAATAAACCGAGTAAAACTTTGATACCTTTGTCTTGAAGAGGCTTAATCAGAGTGTCTTTGTGGTCCAAAATGTACTGTACATTTGGATTGTTATATAAAGTAGCGTCTGAGCCTACACCTCTTATGTTGGCAGCGAACAGAATTACATAATCGAAAAATGGAGCATCATCCATAATATATGACCCTGCATTAAGAGGGTTGATATCATTTACTTCAATATAAACGATGTTTTTAATACCTGTGGCCGAACGAGTGACCGCTTCTGGTTGAGTACCATCTGCTTGGTTTGCTGGAATTTCTTCTTGTGAACATGCGCAAAATGCAAATATAGCGATAGATGACGCTAAAATTTTATACAAGTTTTTCATAATGTAAATTTTAAAATTGATTTAATGATTTTTCTTTTCTTATAATCAATGCGGAAGATATCTCTTTGGCATTGATAGGATACGTGTTTGGTGGAAGTTCCTCCTTCATAGTCTGATTTTTATGCGTAAATATTCTGCATCTCCTTTCTCAGTTTGTTCATATTCACAGATGCTTTATAAATATGAATGTTATATCTTAATAATCTTTAGGCATGAGAGGATCATGTATACTAAGGTATTGGTTATTGTTTGGAGAGTTAATACCCATAACAAAATACTCTTTTTCCATATCACACAAATTACACATAGCTCCATAAGCCATATAAGTTGGAGCGTAAGGCTCTACTCCCGCAGTAACATAATCAACTCGATTCACTACAAATACATGGTTTATTCCAACGGTTTCCATTATTGAAGGTAAATTGAATACATCTATCACTTGATCTAAAACACTTGTTTGTTCACTTGATATATGTATATCAGTATTCAAAGCTCCCCATTTTTCTTTGTTTAATCCTGCAATAGGACGTGTCCATTTTTCAGGAGTACTCCAAGGATCAATAATTGTGTTCAATTGATCGCACCAAGCATAATCTACAAGTTCTCCTAATTTCAAATTAGCGTCATTAGTGATTCCTTCCGGAGATTCAGCAGTTTGTGTATAGGTTATGATCTTGTTTCCTAGCTTATCTCGTAAAGATGCTACGAATTTGCATAGATTGTTTGAGTAATTAATGTTTTCATTACTTTCTTCATAGGAAAAATTAGCATCATATAGATTGACTCCATCTAAATGATATATATCAATCATTTGTTTTATTCTTTCTACAAATATCATCATTTCTTTTTCTCCCAGATTGGAAAACCCAATTCCTTCTCCGGCTCCCTTAATGGCAAGGCAAACTTTGTGGTCTAACTGTTGTAATGGTACAATGTACTTCTCACGTTTTTTTAGTACGTATGCCAGATCATCTTTTAGATATAAGGATGGCAACTGATTATCGTCTGCCTTGACGGTAGCGAACTGTAGGTTGATTATATCGAATGGATTGTAGTAATCTACTTCTGGTGATGAAAGAGACATAGATTCAAAATAGAGCTTGTTGAGCAGTAGAGGATTGGTGAATTCGGGATCTACCCCTGCTATCTGAATGAAGTTTTTCTTTATAGCGTTATATTCGGCAGGAGCCATTCCCCATACATTAATTATATAATATAATGTTTTGCGTTCACTAGATATGGCCGGGGAACTATTGTTCTCTTCTACTGTCAGAGGGAGCACATAAATAACAGAATCTTCTATGGCTTCATCATATTTGAAAGCAATAGAGACAGAGTTTGACTGCTGTTCTCCTTTCTCTATTGTCATTTTTCCACTGTTACCTAAATCTATGTATTCTGTAGGATACAGAGGGTAACTCGTTCCGTGCTTCGAATTGAAGTCCAGTACTTTGGATTCGTCTACTTTTACGGTATAATTTCCTGTTTGTGAAGCCGGTTCTGTTAAGCTGATGTGAAATTGATCGCTCAAACTGGCATGGTCCATGTTTATCTGTGGGTTTTCCATCGCATAATTATCGCTTTGTAATATACCCATAGAAAGACCTATACCTCCGGTTTCGGGGAATGTACCGGCATCGATATTAAGATCGTTATTTTCGCAGGCAGTCCCAATAAAACCTGCCGCAAATGCCAGAATCAGTATATGTTTCAATATTTGTTTCATATTTTGATTTTTATAAGTTTCTCATTTCTAATCTTCCCTATTCACTTGCGGAACTTCTATGCCGCTTGGCCATAGTTCCTCATTTTTTACGTCATATTCTTCTTTGCTATTGAAATCTTTCCAATAACGAACAATGTGTGCATCGTTATGATATTTGGAGTAATCCTTGATATCATTGCCGCTTCCTTCATTGAATTTCCAGTAAGCAGCGAGGTGTGCTTCATTTTCCGGATCTTCAATGTCGTACATGTTTTTCCAGATTTCCTGTTGTGTACGTGCTACATCCCAGATACGTGCCTCACAGACATTACCGTTAAGTTGACGGTCGATAAGCCAGCGGTCATTATAAGAACGTCCTATGTAGAAAAGCCAGTCACCATCGCTTGCACCGGGAAAACTTTCCTGTTTGCGGTTGGCAAGTTTTATTTCGGAGAATTCGCTGTTGCCATAGTTAGTGCTTCGGCTTTGTTCTTTTCCATTGACGTAGAAAATAATTGTTTTGGTGGCAATGTCGTACGTTAGTGCGAGATGGTACCATTCATTTTCTTTCAGTAATTTGGCTTTGTTGGCTTCGGGGAACTTTCCTGCCGGAGTCTGTATCTGCAACTGTTGACGTGGGAAGCCTGCATCGCCTGCCCGGAAACAGAAATATTGCTCGATGCCCATCAGACTGGAAATGTCTGTATTGGCTTCGTCGAAATTGGTTATACGGGTGATTATTTCAAAGGTGACAGCCTTCAAATTGTTCAGATGAGCAGCATTGCCGGCAGGCTCTGTTCCCCATTTGGGTACATAGAATCCGGGAACTTCGACGTAGCAATAGCGTAAGTCAACAGCGGTAGTGATGGCGCTGGAGCGTTTCACTATATACCAGTAGGTGGTTGAGCCATCCAATAGGCCTACACCTTGTGCGGAATTAAGAGACACTGGGCAGAGATATGCTTTATCAATCTCCAATTCTGTCAGGTTTTCAAAATAAATATGTAACGGAGCTGAATTGATTTTGCCTGCGCGTATTGTCATTTCGTTGCTCTCCAATCGGTAATGTTTGGCCGGCAATATATCATAGCTGGTATTATTGCGTGAGTTGTAGGCTTCTACTTGTGAAGGGTCAACTGTTACGTTGACCGTAACATCAGTACCAGCAGGATATGCCAGCCGGGCTGTGAAGCTCTTTTCGCGCTGAATAATCGTTTTGTTGAATGTCATAGTCTCCGACGTTTTACTTTCGGCTACACTTAAATAGACACCGTTGTCGAAGGGAGCACTTTTACTATAATCGGCATTGTCGCAAGCAGTGACAGCAAGTAACAACATGAAAATTGCGAATTGTATTTTTTGCTTTTTCATCTTAGATTCCTCCTGTGTTTATTTTAAAGGTGAAGGGTTTAAAGTCTGTATGGCACCACGTGTCTCCTTATAGGTGATGTTAGCATGCGAATAATCTGCAGCGACATTCTGTATCATTAAGCCGCCGATAGGCCCGCAGTCTATTACCTGTATGGCGAAGAAAGGCACTTGTGAGACAAGCCCGTCATTATTGTCCGTAGTCATTAGCTCCGGATCGCCGGTAATGAGCAGCTTGTCCGAGGGAATACCTGCATAATAGATAGCTTCATTAATCAGAAGACGTAACTGGCTGGCATTTTTAGAGGAAGTAGTATTGAGTACGTAGCGGGTGAATACATCCCGGTTCGCTTCGGGAATAAAAAGTGGATTACTTTCCAGAAAAAAGATTTTTCCATTTTTTGCTAACGGTGTAATCTTGTCAAGCAGTAACTGACGCATCTCGGCTATACTTGCATTGACTGCTGCGTTATTACCAAGTCCGATGTCACCGGTGTAGGAGATTGAGGCTCCGTCAAGTCCATTGTCGTTAATGGCGGATACCATTTGTTCTAAAGCGGGAGTCAGAAGTGTTTTGATTTCTTGTCCCGAACTTTCTGCATTCTCTTTGATACTGGTCAGGTTGAAACTAAAAAGAATCTTTGTTGCAAAATTAGTCTGCAATACAGGAATGTCTTCCAGATCGGCTGAATTAAGTGTTACCGCATTTTCCAGAATGACGGCATCAATGCTATCCGGCATCGAACGAAGAAAGTCTTTTTCTCCGTCTCCGCTATGTCCATTGTCGAAGCGTACACATACGGCATAGTGTTTGCGACTTTTATAGTTGCGAACAGCTTGTGTGTAACGGGCATATAGTTCAGGGTTCTGACCATCGGGGGTAGTTACTCCGTAGTCCACCTGTTCCGTTTCGGTCCAATCGTCACACGATATCCATAGACAGCCTGCACCAATCGTGAGAGTGACGACGGTAAGGAAACTGAATATAAGGTTTTTATTTTTCATATTATCTTAGTTTTTAAAGATTCTTACTTGTTTGCTTTACGATCCCACCATACATGGGTACCACCGGTATCTCCCCCCTGATTATTACTACTTTCCTTTATCAATACATTAATGGCATTGTTAAGGTGGAAAGAATTCTGGGTGTATTCTTCGTTGGGATACATGAGTCGGCGCATGCCGGCTTCGGTACTAACATTGCGGCCTTTGTTCACGACAACAGGCAATAATTTGGGATATCCGGTACGCCTGTGTTCACTCCATGATTCAATGCCGTTGGGGAAAAGTGCAATCCACTTTTGGGTAATGATACGTTCCAGATTCTCTTCGAATGCCTGTTCTCCCATTTCATTCCATTTTACTGTAATGTTGGCGGGGCTACCTGTGCTATACGAACCTAGCGGGTCAGTATAGCCACTTGGAGAGGCTATTGAATTCAGGTAGTCTTCCGCTCCGCTGGCTCCATGTTCTTCAAAAGAAAGCTTAACCCCTGTTTCGTAGAAATCTTTGGCTTCACCGCCCATATTCCATTTGCGTAATGCTCCTTCGGCTCGCAGGAATGCTACTTCGGAGGCAGTCATCCATACATAAGGATCGCTGGCGGTCATCAAACGATTGGAGTACGATGTTATCATGTCGTCATCAGAAAATGGTGAATTTATGCCGATACGCATGCCGTAATAACCTTCCTGGTCGTTATTCTTCACCTTGGTAAAATATTTATCCCGACGTGGGTCTGCATAACCATTCATGTAACAGATGATATCGGCTCCTATACGATAGTCTTTCCAATCGTTGAAGCAGAGTGCTGAGCGATTTTCTGCTACATGGAATAAGGCATTGTCGTCGTTCTTTTCGATCACTCCTGCCGTTACGGCTTTCTCGGCAATGCTTTGGGCTTCGGCAGCCATATCGGTGTAGCATAGGCGCATAGCCATGCGTAGTTGTAGTGAATGGAGAAAAAGGCGCCATTGTTGTAGTTTTCCGTAGTAGACATCATCCAGCTTTTCAAATCCGCTATTGCCTTCTGTCATGTTGTCTTCAAGTGCCTGATCGGCTTCTTCAAGTTCTTGAAACATACGCATGTAGACATCTTTCTGTGAATCGTAAGCCGCATTCAGTCCATCGCTTTCAGAACCTTCTCCGGATACTAACACTTTGCTATAGGGGATAGGGCCGTAAATGTCCGTCACGCGTTGCATGATAGTTACTCGTACCAGTTTGGCTAATGCAAGGGCTACAGGGGCATCTTCATGTTGTAAAACGGCATAATATTTAGGATATGTTTCTGATATAACATCTGTAAATGGTGCCTTCAACCAGTCGGTTTTAGGATTATAGGTAGAGTATTTCTCCAGCCATCCGGTACGTGTTTCACCGAAATATCCTGCATAAGAACCACCACACATGGCTTCCATGAATTGGTAAAGATGCTCTTGTGCAGGTATTACTAAGCCTTGCAGGCCTCTGATAGTGGAGCCGAGGTCGTAGTTTTCACGGCCGATTTCTTCGCTGTCCACTTCGTATTTATTACGGTTCATGTCCGTATCCATGCAACTTCCCAAAGGTAGAAGCAGGCAGGCTGAACATGCTGCTATCAGCATATATCGCAGGTTTTTCATAAATTTCATGGTTTTAGAAGTTAAACTTAACATTAAACCCGATGTTGCGGGTGCTCGGCATCATGAAGTAATCTATCCCTTGATAATAGTTGCTGGTAGTAGCGACTGATTCGGGATCGAAAGGTGCTTTGCAATAAATCATCCAGAGATTACGTCCTACCAAAGACACGTTGATATCACATATGTTTTTCAACCAACGGCGGGGAATAGTATATCCGATATGTGCTTCTTGCAGGCGAATATTAGTCGCGCTGTAAGTATAGTATTGCGGGAGTCCGCTGGAACTACCAATTGTCTCGTACCATTGCTGGGCATTGATCATAGTGCGTCCGTTGATAACTACACCACCTGCGTCGCGGGCTTTTGCACTGGCTTCAGATACTCCGTATTGGTCGAGAGCTGCTTGCGTGGCAGAATAAACGATACCTCCCAACCGGCAGGAAAGCAGGAAGCCGGCAGAAACACCTTTGTATGTGAACTCGTTACTGAAAGCAAAGTTGGCTTTAGGTAACACGCTTCCCAATTTGATCGGTTCTACGTTGGCATCTTTGGCCAAAGCACCATTGGCGTCCATCTCAATATAACCTTTGTCATTACGTACAAGGTCGGCTTTAGAGTAGAGGTCGCCCAAAGTTCCGCCTTCTTTCAAGATGAAACGTGAATAGCCCAAGCCATTCATTTCAAGTTCGGGTATATTGAGTATCTTGCCTGTCTCGGGGTGATGGAAGTCTTTTACTAATTCAATAATCTTGTTTTTATTCCATGAGAAAGTAAAATTGCTATTCCAGCCAAATTCATTCCAGCGGTGTCCGTAGCTCAACATTCCTTCCATACCCATATTGCGAACGTAACCTGTTTGAACGTAGAATTTGGAGTATCCGAAGGAAGCGGATATTTTGGGGTCGAAGGTTTGGTTATAAGTATTGGCATAGTAGAACGAAGCACTTAGGCGAAGGTCTTTGAAGAAAGTGGCGTCTAAGCCGGCTTCCCATGAATCCGTACGTTCCGGATAAAGCTTACCGATAGGATAATGTGTTTTGGGTAGCCATCCTAATATCGTGGTATCATATTTATAAGTTGGGATAGTCAGGAATCGAGGGTAGGGCATACCTACGGAACTGAATGATCCGCGTACTTTCAAATAATCAATCCATTCGGGGAGCTTGACCATTTCGCTGATCACGCCGGAAAGTCCGACGGAGGGATAGAAGAAAGAGGTTTGTGACGAACCCAGTAATTGTGAAGCCCAGTCGTTACGTCCTGTTAAAGTAAGATAGAGCATACTCTTCCATCCCACTTCCGCACTTGCAAATATGGATTGGGTCATTTCTTCCCATCCTTCTTGTGTGGCGCGTTTCTTTGTGTTATCAAGGTCGAATACGTTGAATACATTAGGTATTCCTTTTTCCTGTATCGGACCGTTGTAGCCTAGCATATCATAGCTGTTGTCGCTTAATGATGTACCAATATTGGCTACGATAGTGAAGTCGCCCACTCTCTTGTTAATATTTACAAGAAAGTCAGCGTACGTCTGGCTGTTTCCACTCTTTTCTATGCCGTAGTATCCTTGTTCGCTACCTTCGGTAAGTGTAGTGATGGTACTTGCATAGTATTTTTGCTCATACGTGTTGTTTGAATTATCTATGCGGATGCGTCCTGATAAACTTAGCCAGTCGAGTACGTCGTAAGTTAATCCTGCAGAGAGCATATAACGTTTTTTACTGTTTTCACGTAGATTACGATAGGCTATCCAATAAGGATTTTGCATGCGGAGGTCACCTTCGCCCGATGGCCAGAACTGTTCGTTGATTTTGCGAGCTTCGTTGTAGCGTTCAAAGACCTTGACTGTAGAGAAATTATCACCACGCGGATAAAGGTAAGCAGGAACTAAAGGATTGGAATACTGTCCCTGATTAGTCATATTACGGTCGTTTTGCAGGATGTAGCTGGCTCCTACGTCTAGTTTCATCTTGTCATTGAGGAAACTTGTAGTGTTGCGGAAAGTAAAATTATATCTGTTATACCTATTGTTGGGAATCATTCCGTCGGAGTTCAGCGCAGCGGCAGAGAAGAAAGTCTGGTTCTTTTCCGTACCGGTGGATAAAGTGACTGAATTGTTGTAAACAGCTCCTGTTTTTAGAAAGTCATTGGGGTCGTAGCCAGGACTGTTTCCCATCTTCGGTCCCCAGCTCCATACGGTGGAACCGTCAGATTTACCGTTACTTCCTGTCCCGTAACGGTTTTGAAACTTAGGCATTACGAATGGTTTCAACCAGTCGATGCCGGTAGAAACACTGGCCTGTAATTTCCCTATTTTCCCTTTTTTTGTAGTGACAATAATAGCTCCATTTGCAGCATTGCTACCATAAAGGGCGGCTGCGGCTGCTCCCGTAAGAACGGACAGACTTTCGATGTCATCCGGATTGAGGTCGGCAATACTTTCCGTCTCTCCTTTTGAACCAAATTCTGTGCTGCCACCACCTCCGAAGTTATACATAGGTATACCGTCGATTACATAAAGTGCATTATTACTCTTTTCGATGGATTTTGTACCGCGCATCACTACTTTGCTGGCACCGCCGACACCGGAAGAACTGCTATTGATAATGACACCTGCTACCTTGCCACTCAAGCTGTTGACGAAGTTGGCGTCTTTGATTGTAGTCAATTGATCGCTCTTGACTTGTTGTACATTGTAACTTAACGCTTTTTGTTCGCGTTTGATACCTAGAGCTGTGACTACTACTTCGTTCAGCTGTTTAGTATCACTTGCCAATCTTATTTCATAGATATTCTTATCTGTTATTTTTACAGTTTGAGGTGTATATCCCATGTAAGTGAAGCTTAATGTGCTGCCTTGAGGAGCCATTATATTGAAATTACCATCAATGTCGGTGATTGCACCTTCAGAGCTTCCTTCTACTTTAATATTCACTCCGATCAGTGGCTCATTATTTTCATCGATTACTATTCCACTTACTTTTTTTGTAGGAGTTTCTTTAAGTTTCTTGTCGGGAATAATCATGATATACTTATCTTTGAACTGATAAGTAAATCCACTTCCCCGAAGGATTTGCGAAAGGGCATATTCAAGTGTCGCTGCTTTTAGGTCAAGATTTAAAACAGGCTTGTTTTTCAGTTGCGAATCATTGTATCCGACAGAATAATCGGATTGTTTTTCTATTTCCTTAAGTGCCTCGATAACAGATATATTTTTCTTCTGAATCGTGATTTTGGCACTATTTTGTGCAAAGGAGGGTGTTTGCATCATCAACAAACAGAAAAAAAGTAAAAAACTTCTTCCCTTTGCGGTTTGATCTACTATAAATTCATAAATTTGTAGCATTTTCTTAGTATTAGGTTATTAACTAAATTATTTCACGGTAATTGAATAGAGTAAAACTCTAATATTGAGAATCTTGATTTCATATCCGGGATAGAGTTAGGGCTCCGTTCCGGATACTTTTTTGCATGAGTCTTTAGTGGTTAAAAAGGTTATTATATTGTTGTTTTTTTACTGTTTTTCTTTTGGGATGATACCCGTTACTTGGGGATTAAGTAGCAGCGGTCTCCTTTTATCTTATAGTCCATTTGACCTACTACATTTACTATCACATCCATTACCTCAGATAGTGGTGCCTGGTCTTTAAACCTGAAACTGTATCTGTCGTCTTTCAGCGTTTTGAGCTGATACTCGAATGTATAAGGATATTTACGTTCAAGGATTGTGATGATATCTTTGACGGACATTTCTCTGAACACAAGTTCTCCACGTTGCCAGGCGGTAACTTCTTTCATATCCGGATGGTCCAGGCTATGGTAATGAGTATTTTTGTTATAAGCCAACTGCTCATTCGGTTTTAGAATCACCTGCGATTTTAAATCATTGTATTCTACCAATACGCTTCCTGAAATCAATGTGGCTGCCAACACCGGATTTTCCGGATAAGCTGAAATGTTGAACTCCGTACCCAAAGCTGTCACCTGAAAATCATTGGATTTGACGATGAACGGATGTTTCTTATCCGGTTTGACTTTAAAGTTGGCTTCGCCGATTAAAAATACGCTACGGTTTTTCCCGGTAAAGTTTTGCGGATATAAAAGTGTACTTTGTGAGTTCAGCTGTACCTGAGTCCCATCGGGTAAAGTGAGAGTCCTTATTTCAGCAGTAGGAATATATTGTTGAATAAGGTTCTCTTCTGCATCTTTACCGATGGTAGAAAGGTAAACCGAAGATGCGGCCACTATAAAGAAAACCGCAGCGACAGCCTGCCACATACGAATCGGTCGGATTGTTCTTTTTCGTTGTATGGGAGGTATTCCGGCATTCTTTTTCAAAAGTTCATAAGACTCCTGCATATCGGTTGCGGTTCCCCGTTTATGAGCCTCATCCCATAATTTTTGTAATGCTTCGTCTTTTTCAACAGTATGTTCTTCGTCTACCAGCCACTTGTAGAAATCTTGCTGAGTAGATTCCGGATAGTCATTTCCGGTGAATAATGTTATTATTTTCTGAAAGTAATTCTTCATATTGAGGTATTAATGTTATAACTGTTATATTAATACTTCAATTAACTAAGGCAGCTTACTTAAGGGAGTAGCAGAAAAAATGCAAAAAAGATGATTTTTTTCATTTCAAGCAGAGTTAAGTAGATATGATGTTCCACTGTTCGTCTCGAAATATTTAGTTTCTCGGCTATTTCAAGATTGCTCATATGCTTGAAACGACTCATTTCGAAAATCATTCTGCGTTGTTCCGGGAGACGTTCGAGAACTAATTTGATGATTAGTTGCGCCTCTTTATAATAGATGGGGTTGAGTGTATCTTCTGATTGGAAAAGTTCGTCGATGAGAGTTTTTTCTATAATTTTCTCCTGATAAGCCAATTCTACTTTTTTGTGTTTGATAAAATTGAGAGTTGTACTTTTAGTAAGAGTATAGATATAAGGAGTCGGATTAGGAACTTCTGCCCATAATTCAGGCTTAGTCCATAGTTTAGTGAAAACATCTTGGGTAATATCCTTCGCGTCTTCTTCGGATTTAAGCAGCATTAGGGCGAAATATTTCACTACTGAATAATACTTCGTGAATATTGTTTCGAATTGTTGCGCTAAAAGTCTTTCGTCTTGATCTGGGGTCATCGGGTTAACAGATTATTGAAATCGAAAGACAAATGTAAACAAATTAAATTAAGATACGAAGAAAAAAGGAATAGTTTATAAAAAAGAAAAAAGATAGTGTCACTATATGAGTGGGATGCTGACACTATCGCAACAGGATAGTGTCACTATCTTAAAGTTAGTTTTTACCAGTTTCTTTTCACTGTACGGTAGCCATAACCGATGATTACCAGGAAACAAATGAATGGCAAAATGAATGATACATTGACAGCCGGCATGGAAGCTATCTCTTTCATGTCAATAATGCTTGCTTGCAAGGGAGGAAGTATGGAACCTCCCAAAATGGCCATAATCAGACCGGCTGCCCCGAACTTGGCATCGTCTCCCATACCTTTCAATGCAATTCCGTAAATGGTAGGGAACATCAAAGACATACAGGCGGAAACTGCTACCAGACAATACAGTCCGAAGATATTCTGAAGGAAGATCGTTCCTAATGTGAAAATGCCTCCGAAGATGGCAAGGATCATGAGCAACTTCCCTGCATTGAGATAGCGCAGAATGAAAGTACAGATAAAGCGGCTGATACAGAAAATAACCATCGCTACGATATTGTATTGCTGGGACAGAACTTCCGCACTTTTTTCATCCATGCCATATTCCGGCGACATAAACAGGCGTGTACCATACTGAATGATAAAGGTCCAGCACATAATCTGAACACCCACATAGAAGAATTGTGCTATTACACCTTCCCGATAGCGTGTCTGGGTGAAAATACGTTTTAGCGTAGGAAAGAAATCTATTTTGTGATTCTGATCTCCATTCTTGGGCATTTTTACAAATCGTATCAGAAGCAGCATCGCCAGAATAACGAGTCCGATAGTGAGATAAGGAGCTATCAATACGGCAAGATCGCTTTCCTTGATGGCTTGAAACTCACTGTCGTTCAGTAAAGCGCGTTCATCAGTGCCCATCGGGTGCAGTTTAGCCTGAATAAATTGCATCGCCACGTACATTCCGAGCAGCGATCCCATTGGATTGAAAGACTGGGCGAGGTTCAGACGTCTTGTAGCTGTCTCTTCCGTTCCCATAGAAAGTATATAGGGGTTGCAACTGGTTTCCAGAAAGGAGAGTCCGCAGGTCAGAATAAAGTAAGCGATCAGAAACGGGTAATACTCTCCTGTCATCTTGGCGGGAAAGAATAAGAAGGCTCCGAAAGCATACAGGCCGAGTCCTAACAATACTCCGGCTTTATAAGAGAATTTGCGGATGAACATGGCGGCAGGGAAAGCCATGGCAAAATATCCACCGTAAAAGGCTACCTGAACCAGTGCCCCGTCGGTAGCGCTCATCCGGAAAATTTTGGAAAAAGCTTTGACCATGGGGGTGGTGATATCGTTTGCGAAACCCCAGGCGAAAAAGAGGGTGGTCACCAGAATAAAGGGCAGCAAAAGCTGGCGGGGAACTAATTGTGGTTTAGAATTCATCTTGTAAAATTTATGGGTTTACGGATCGATGGAGGATCTACCCGGTTATACAAATACTTAATCGTTAACTTCCGTTTATAAGGGATTTGGCGACGCCTGATTTGCCGCATGTTGCACTTTGATGTTGCCGATGGCGGTGGCTTCGACTGACTTGCAGATCACTTTCGCTCCCGTTAATTCCTCGGTCAGGCGGTTGAGCAACTGATTTTGCGAGCCGCCTCCGACGACATAAATGGTTTCGATCCGGCGTCCCGAGCATTTTTCCAGCATGGTTTTCACTTCTGCATATTTGGTGGCCAGGGAAAGTGCTACACAGCGCATATATTCCCCTTTGGTCTCCGGGGCTTTCAGGCCTTTTTCGCGGCAATGGTCCTGGATGGCTTTTCCCATCTGTTCCGGATGGTTAAAGCAGGGGGCGTCGACGTCCACCACAGTGTCCAGTTCGCAGGCTCCGGCTTCCGCTATCAGGTCGGCATAACTGCAGGCTTCCCCTTGCGCTTCCCATTCTTTCATTAAGTTTTGCAGCAGCCACAGGCCGGTGATGTTTCTCAAAAAGCGGATACGGCCGTTTACGGTCCCTTCGTTGGTGAAATCGCAGGCCATGGCTTCCGGCGTCAGGATGGGGCGGTCCGTTTCTATGCCCATCAGCGACCAGGTGCCCGAGCTGATAAACGCCCAATCGTCACCTTCGGCTTCTATGGAAGCCAGAGCGCTGGCCGTGTCGTGCGAGCCTACCGCTACCACTTTTACTCCGGCTCCTCCGGTTTCGGCGGCGATGTCCGGCAACAATTCCCCGATCAGAGTGCCCGAGGACACGCTGCGTTGCATCAGGCGTTGCGGGAGTCCCAGCCGTTGGAATACTTCCGTGGCCCAGCCTCCGCCGCCATGATGATACAATTGGGAGGTGGAAGAGATGGTGTACTCGTTGACGGCCTTCCCGGTCAGAAAATAATTGAACAGGTCGGGGGTGAAAAGCAATTTGTCGGCGATCTTTAAGGCCGGATCTTCGCCGAGTACCATGCTGTATAGCTGAAAAGCCGTGTTGATTTCCATAAACTGATTGCCGGTCAGCGCGTAGAACTCTTCTTTGGGAATTTTCCCGAATGCTTTTTCCAGTATTCCCGAAGTGCGGCGGTCGCGGTAGCATACCGGATTGGAAACCAGCCGGCCTTTCCGGTCTATCAGCCCGAAATCCACGCCCCAGGTGTCCACGCCTATGCTGACGATGTCGTCGTATTTGGTGAAGGCCTTTTTCAATCCGGTTTTCAGTTCCTCGAATAAGGCCGGAAAATCCCAATATAGCGTGTCGCCCAAACGGATCTGACGGTTGGCGAAACGGTGGAGTTCATCCAGTTGGATCCCACCGTCCGCAAGGATCGTCCCGACAATGACACGTCCGCTGCCGGCCCCGAAATCTGCTGCGATATATCTCATGTTTTGTGGTTCGTTTTCGATCCGTGATCTGCAGGATGTAAACGGATGCTGCAGATCATGGATCGGGGATTATTTTGTGATTTTGCCGAGTATGTATTTGTCCAGATCGTCGATCTCGTCCTGGGTCAGGGTGTTATAGCTCATGCCGGTGCGTAGGATGATCTCGCAGGCCATCTCCAGAAATTCCGCTTTTTCGATGGCGTCGTTGAAATCTTTCCCGGCAAACACCTGTCCGTGTTTTTCCAGCAACACGGAGTCGTGATGCTGCATGGCTTCGACCACTGCCTGCGCCAGTTCCGGCGATCCCGGCCGGTAGTAGGGCACGATGGCGATCTCACTGCCGCAATGGCAGGGCAATTCGGCAGTTACGTTGAAATTCGCCGGTTTATTCTTCATGCAGGCGATCGTCGTCGCAAATATACTCTGGCAATGCAACACCACGTTTACATCCGGGCGGTTCCGCAGAACGGTCAGGTGAAAAGTGCTTTCCATGGAGGGTTTCACTCCGTTTATCCATTCTCCGGTGTCGATTTTACAAATGGACACCTGTTCTTTTCTCAGTTCCGGCACCCAGGAACCGGTGCCCGACACCAGGGCCAGGTCGCCCCGCCGCCACGATAGTTTGCCGCTGCTGCAGCGGGGGAGTTTACGGTCGCCGACCTTATGGGCTGCGGTCAGGAATTGTTCGATATGCTGATCTGTGATTTCCATGATTTTTAGGATTATCGGTTGCCGCTGCTATGTCTCCATAACCCCGGCAACCGTTTGTTAGACCTTCTGTAAAGGTGTTTTTTTTGGCTGTTGTTTATTGATATAAAGCACCGTAGTTTTCACAAGCCCGGTAGTCGGCGCCTTCCGGATCCATGCCGAAAGCGTTCCAGGCGCTCGGACGGAAAATCTTGTCCGGATCTACGTTGTGCATACATACCGGAATCCGGAGCATGGAAGCCAGGGTGATCAGATCGGCTCCGATGTGCCCGTAGCTGATGGCCCCGTGATTGGCCCCCCAGTTGTTCATGACGGAATAAACGTCCTTGAAAGCTCCTGTTCCGGTCAGACGGGGTGCGAACCAGGTGGTCGGCCACGTTTTGTCGGTGCGTTCGTTCAGGATCTTGTGGATTTCCGGGTCTATCTCGACGGTATAGCCTTCGGCTAGCTGCAGGACGGGACCCAATCCCTTGATAATGTTCACCCGCATCATGGTCACAGGCATTCCTCCTTTGGACAGGAAATTGGAAGAGAAACCGCCTCCCCGGAAATAATCGCGGTTGGCCGGATACCAGGTGGTGGCTTTCAGGCATTTTTCCACCTCTTCTTCGGTGATCTCCCAGAAGGGTTTCATGGCGGGCTTGCCGTCCACGCTCTGTTCGCCGCAGCCGTCCAGGGTGGCCGCTCCGGAATTGATCAGGTGGATGATGCCGTTGGCCGCATCGCCGCTCAGTTTTTTACCTGTCACGCGCTCTACGGCAGCAGGGCTCCAGTAGGTGCGCACGTCTGCAAATATCTGTGCGCTGTTGCTCAGCAATTTGCCGAACAGCATGGCTACTCCGTTCAGGGAGGCATTTTCGGTAGCGAAAACGAAGGCTTCGCGGATGCCGTTCCAATCGAACGAGGTGTTCATCAGGGCCTCGGCAAAATCACCGTTGGGCATGTGGTCGGTCCATTGGCGTTGTCCCTGGAATCCTCCGGCGATGGCATTGTGTCCCAAAGCCTCTTCTTTGAAGCCCATCTCTTTCAATTTCGGATTTCCACACATCAGATCCCGGAAGACGATAAACATTTTTACCACATACTCCCAATCGGCATCCAGTTCGATCCGGTTCTTTTTCTTTTTAGGCGAATTGAAGTCCGTCCCTTCGTTCACCTTGCAATATTTCTCGGTCCAGGCCATAGCTTTGGCATATTCTTCCTTGTCGTATATGCCTTCGTCTATGCGGCGGATGATTTCGCTCATGTCTACTTGCTCGTTGCGCATGCCCAGGTAGTCCTGGAAAAAATCGGCGTTCACGATACTTCCGGCAATGCCCATCGCCACGTTTCCGATGGAAAGATAACTCTTGCCCTTCATCGTTGCCACGGCAATCCCGGCTTTTGCAAAACGGAGCAGCTTTTCTTTCACATCCTCCGGAATGCTCTTGTCTCCGGCATCCTGTACGTCGCGCCCGTAAATACCGAAAGCCGGCATTCCTTTCTGGCTGTGTCCGGCCAGGGCTGCTGCCAGATAAACCGCTCCCGGACGTTCCGTCCCGTTGAATCCCCAGATCGCTTGCGGCATGCGGCCGTCGTAATCGATGGTTTCACTTCCGTAGCACCAGCAGGGGGTTACGGAGATCACGACTCCGACTCCTTCTTTCCGGAATTTTTCAGCACAGGCGGCTGCTTCGGGCACCCGACCGATCGTGCTGTCGGCGATGACGCATTCCACTGCCGTGCCGTCGCTGTATTTCAGTTCCCGGCTGATCAATTCGGCCACGCTTCGGGCCATGTCCATGGTTTGTTCTTCCAATGATTCGCGTACGCCACCTTGGCGGGCGTCGATGACGGGACGGATCCCTACTTTCGGATATTCACCGATAAATCTTGCTTGTTTCATCCTGTTTTATATTAAAGTAACCTAATCTTTTTGTGCTGAACTATGCTGATTATGTTTAAAGGGAATTTCTTAACACCAGACGGGTGGGCAGAAATTCCTGGATTTTTTGTTTCTTCTGTATAAAAGCAGCCGCTTTTTGTCCCATTTCGGCGAAATCGACCGAAATGGAAGAGATGCCTTTTTTGATGATTTCCAGGACCGGCATGTCGTTGTACATCAGAATCCCGATATCTTCTCCCACTTTGTAATGATATCGGTTGCATATCCGAACCACCCGGACCAGATCCTGTTGTTTCAGGCAGATATAAGCCTGGCCCGAACGGATATCTATCTCGGCAGGGTCGCGGTGGATCACCTCGAAATCGAAGCGGCGGTCTTTGCAGTACCTCACGAAATAGTCGATGGCACTGGCCGGATGCATCAGTTCCTTGGGGAAAAAGAGTACAATTTTGCGGTAGCGGCGGAACCGTTCGTCTGCTTCCGCCAGACAATCGTAGAAAGCCTGGTTGAAGTCCTGGCAAAGATAGGAAAAGTCTCCCTTGTCGAAATTGCCGAAGTCGAGCAGCAGCAATTTATCCGCCGCTATGGCATTCAATTCTTCGGAAAACCGGTCGTTGCTGAAATTCATGATCAGGTAATAACTATACCGGCCTATGCTGTCGCGCAGGATGGTTTTAAAAAGCCGCTCATTGTACTGATGAAATAAAATGTCCACCTTATAGCCGTCGGCAGGCAGGTTTTCGGTGAAGCTCCGGAACAAGGTTTCCTTGAAAGGAGTATAGGTATCCAGCAACAACAATATGTTGGAGATTTGTTCCCTGACGAAATAGCCCTAGGTCGATGTGGAGGCGATCGATCCCCTTTGTTTCAGTTCGGTGTAGGCTTTAAAGACCGTGTCGCGCGACACCCCCCATTGTTTGCTCATTTCGTTGATGGAAGGAAGGTCGTCTCCCACGGCCAGCTTGCCCTCGATGATGTCTGCATGGACAGAATCGATGATTTGATTGACTTTAGAAATCGAATTTGAAAATTTTTTCACCATACTACCACTGTGCTGAACTGTGCTGATCGCTATGCAAACGTATGAATTATTAATGATAATTCAAAGTTTTAGGCAGAAAAATAGGTCCCGTCCGTCCGTTTTATTTTCCCCGAAGCTGTAATTTCTTCACTTCTATGGATTTATCGATATGCAGAATTTTAGGACTTGTTGCGAAATTTATCTTATATTTGTGCAATGTAAAAGAAAATGAATCATATGGAAGACAGATTAATAGTAGGGCTTACCCACGGCGATGTGAACGGAATAGGCTATGAACTGATTATCAAAATGATGGCGGAGAATAAAATATGCGAACTTTGTACGCCTCTGTTATTCGGTTCGTCGAAAGTCGCAGCCTATCATCGCAAGGCCCTGAATATCGAGAATTTCAATTTAAACAGCATCCAGAAGGCGGCCGATGTCAATGCCCGGCGATGCAACATCATCAATTGCGTGGACGATGCCATCAAAGTGGATTTGGGACAGGAGACTCCCGAGTCGGACGAAGCGGCTATGATCGCCTTGAAAACCGCTTTGGATTGTCTGGACCGGAATGAGATCGACGTATTGGTGGGAGCCCCGCAGGGATGCAATTCTTTTCAGCCGGCTTCCGGTTGTCCCGCTTTTTTTGCCGGCCGCTACGAGGCGCGCAATGTGATGCCCCTGCTGGTGGGAGAAAAAATGAAAATGGGCTTTGTGACCAACCATATGCCGTTTAAAGAGGTGGTGGAGCATATCACTTTCAACAATGTATACAATAAATTGCGGCTGCTGGATGCTTGCCTGAAAAAGGATTTCACCATCCGTAAGCCACGCATTGCCGTTTTAGGCCTGAATCCGCATACGGGAGAGAATTGCCTGTATGGGGAAGAAGAGAAAAACATCATCCTGCCGGCGATGGAAAAGGCCCGCAACAACGGTATCATGGCACTCGGTCCCTATGCGCCGGACGCTTTGTTCAGTGGCGTGGAATACGCGAAGTTCGATGTTATCCTGGCCATGTATCATGATCAGGGAATGATCCCGTTCAAAGCTATCGAAGGAAATGCCGGAGCGGTGCTGCTCGCCGGTTTGCCCGTCGTCTACACTTCCACCGTACACGGGATGGCTTACGATATTACCGGACAGGGAATAGCCGATGAAAGCGGGATGCGCAATGCCCTCTATCTGGCTATGGATGTCTTCCACAACCGGAAGATGAATGCCGAATTGCAGCAAAATCCCTTGAGACACTTCGACATCGCTTCGAATGCCAACGAAAGTGACCTGAATGTGGAACAGATTGCCGGAGTCCGCGAAGAGGAGGAATGACGATCCCGAACAGGAACGTAAAATATAAAGTTGCTTGATGATTCAGGCAACTTTTTTTGTGGAAGTGGGGAGGACGGAAGGTTTTCCGCCGCCGGACGCTTCCTTTAGTTCTTGCCGGTAAGTTTGTTCAGCCGGCTCAGTATATTGGGGATGTAGGTGGCGATGTGCCGTTTCTTTTTCGCGTCGTAGACGTCCGATATTTTAATCAGGATGGCGGTCTCCTCCACGCCTCCGAAGCCGGGATTGACGGCTGTCCCGAAGGTTTTCATGGAAGGTGACAGGCGCATGTAGGCATTCACCAGGGGAGGAATGTTTTCCCCTAATTCCCTGACGTGCTGGGATAAGATTTTATAGTCCTCGTCGTAATTGTTGCCGGTGAAAATTGCCTGCTTTTCCTCTTCGTTCATTTCGATATTCAGGGGATGGATGGGAACGACCATTTTTTCGGTGTCCCGGAAATATTTTTGCATGAAATACAAAATCATGTTCCTGGCCTGTATATTGAAATTGGTATACATGGTGACTTTTCCGAAGAAATACTCTATTTCCGGATGGTCCACCGTCAGCGCTCCCAGTCCGTCCCAGAGGTTGTCCAGGGCGAATACCGACTTGCGGCCCATTTTGGTGGACTGATACAGCGGATGCACAAACGAACGTCCCAGTTCGATCATCCGGGGGAGGTAGTTTTTCTTGAAGCTATCGGAAAAACGGAATAACTCTGTCGTCGCCAGATTGGGCTCACCTTCGGCATTTTCGGCCAAATGATCGCATAAAATAAAGCGGTAGCCTCCCAAAATCTCTTTTTCTTTCGGATCCCAGACGATGAGCTGCTGATAAGGGGTTTCCGGGGTGATATCGAATTCGTCTATGTCGATTTCTTTCCCGGTGCCTCCGCCGGCGCTCCGGAAGGTCAGTTCGCGGATGCGACCGATCTCCCTCATCAGGTTCGGAGCGGTGTGGGCGGCGAAAATATAGATTTCATTCCCCGCTTTATTGGTTTTGCGTACGAAACGTTCCGCTGTGAGTTCGGCAATGAGTTTTTCTTTTTCAACGGGATAGATTACCGGTTGCATAAGGTGCTAATTTTAAAGGACAATAGCTTTGAAGTCGAAGCCCGGTCAGGCATAAGGACCGGATATCTTTCGATTCCGATGGACAAATATAGTGTTTTCTGAGAAAAATCGGTAGCGCGAAAAATAAAAAGTACAGGCCTGCCCTGCAGATTTAAACATTATAAATTCTTTTTCGTATCTTCACCCTCCGAATTTGATGTTTAAAAAGCCGTGGGAAATGTCGGTCCGTCCGGCGGAATGAAGCATCTCCGGCTGTATGGAAAAATGGTAAATGCGATGAATTGTTTCGGATTAGCTTGTTTAAAAGCGAGATGGATACTGTTGCTGAGTTGTTGCCTGGTCCTGGCAAGCTGTGAAAAATCGGATCCGGTGGAGCCTGATCCCAATCGTGCCGTATTGGTTTATATGGCGGCGGACAATAGCCTGAGCAGCGACGGCTATTCCAATATCGAGCTGATGCTCGAAGGCATGCGGCATACTTCCGGCCGGCTGTTGATCTATTTCGATCCTCTCGACGACATCCCCCGCTTATTGACCATCCAGGGGGGGAAAGATGCTCGTATCGATACCCTGCGGGAATACCAGGAGGAAAATTCCGCCTCTCCGGAAGTGCTGAAACGGGTGGTCGACGATGCACAGAATGCCTTTCCGCATAGCTCCTACGGCTTGATCTTGTGGTCGCACGGCAAGGGCTGGCTGCCACAAAACTATTATTTCCCGGGAACGGCGACCTCTTCGTTGCGCAACGGCCGGTATTTACGGACCAAATACCTGGGGGAAGATATACATCCGGGCGATGGCGGCGGTACGGCTCATCTCGAAATCGATCAAATTGCCCGGGCGCTGCCGGATGGATTCGATTTTATCCTGATGGACGCCTGCTTTATGTCGTCGGTGGAAGCGCTCTATGAGTTGAGAAACAAGGCGGAGTATTTTATTTCTTCTCCTGCGGAAGTGATCGCTAACGGCTTTCCTTATGATGAGATTGCGCCTTACCTCTGGGGAGGCGAGGAGGATTTCCGGAAGATATGCAAGACTTTTTTCGATTTTTACAACGAGCATGAAGATCCCCATCGCATGGGCTGGCAATCGGCGACGGTATCCCTGGTCAAGTCCGCCGAATTGGAAGGATTGATGGCCGCCACCCGGAACATTCTCCGGCAGCGGACGGATTTCCAGGGCATAACGGCCTGGTCGTATCCCTTGAGTTATTCCACCTTGCCCGACGTCTTTTTCGACTTGGGGGATTATATCGGGCAAGTCGCTACCGCTGAGCAGTATGCCGAATTCCGCAAACAGCTCGCCCGCACCGTGATTTATAAACTGGCGACTCCTGAATTTTTCTTCCAGCCCATTCCGGAAGATAAGTTCAGCGGACTGTCGACCTATATTCCCTATCCGCAATGGGCTGCTATGAATCAGGCCTATTTCGGTTTGTCCTGGCCGCAGTCAGTCTATGAAAAGTAATCCGATGAACCGCAGGATATTGCGGTTAGCCATACCTTCGATCATCTCCAATATAACCGTTCCCTTGCTGGGATTGGTGGATGTCTCCATTGTCGGGCATCTGGGGTCGGCCGCCTATATCGGGGCCATTGCCGTCGGCGGCCTGTTGTTCAATATCCTTTATTGGAATTTCGGTTTTCTGCGGATGGGAACCAGCGGATTGACTTCCCAGGCCTATGGACGGAAGGATGCCACGATGGAAGTGCGGGTGCTGGTGCAGGCTCTGAGCGTAGGATTGTTATCGGCGATAGCCATCTTGGCGTTGCAATATCCGGTCGGGCGTCTGGCCTTTTATTTGCTGGATACCAGCGAGGAGGTCCGGCAATATGCGTCCGCTTACTTCGGGGTGTGCATATGGGGGGCTCCTGCCGTTCTGTCGATGTATGCATTCAAAGGTTGGTTTATCGGCATGCAAAACTCCCGTTTCCCGATGTACATTGCGATTGCCGTCAACGTCATCAACATCCTGTGCAGTCTTTGTTTTGTGTTCGGGCTGGGAATGAAGGTCGAGGGAGTAGCTTTGGGGACCGTCGTGGCCGAATGGTCCGGATTGTTCATCGCCATCGGGCTTTGGTTGAAAAAATACGGTGGGCTGCGTTCCCGCATTGCTTTGCGCGATAGCCTGCAATTCGCGGCTATGAAGCGGTTTTTTGCCGTCAACCGGGATATTTTTCTGCGCACCTTGTGTCTGATTGCCGTGACTACCTTTTTTACCTCCACCGGAGCCCGTCAGGGAGATGTGATCCTTGCGGTGAACACTTTGCTGATGCAGTTGTTCACGCTGTTTTCCTACATCATGGATGGTTTTGCCTATGCGGCCGAAGCCCTGGCCGGGAGGTATATCGGAGCTTGCAACCTGAAACAATTGAAGCATGCCGTCCGTAATCTGTTCGGATGGGGAATCGGCTTGTCGCTGCTGTTCACCGTATTGTATGCCCTCGGAGGGAAAAATTTTTTGCGGTTGCTGACAAACGACACCGGAGTAATCCGCGTGGCCGGAGAATATTTTTATTGGGTGCTGGCCGTTCCCCTGGCGGGCTTCAGCGCTTTTCTCTGGGACGGCATACTGATCGGAGCCACGGCGACACGTCAGATGTTGTGGGCCATCGTAGTGGCTTCCGGCGCTTTTTTTGCCCTTTATTACGGGTTATCGGGTGCCACGGATAATCATATCCTATGGTTCGCTTTTTTGGTATATCTTTTGTTGAGGGGAATCATGATGACGGTATGGGGAAAACGAATATTTACCGAAGCCTATTTGAAGAAGAATTATTGATATGGAAAAGCAAGAAAATAGTTATCGTTTAGCGGGAAATAACAGTCTCGAAATCTTATGCGGAGACATCACCCGCCTGGAAGTGGATGCTATTGTCAATGCCGCCAACAACAGTCTGCTCGGAGGCGGAGGTGTCGACGGCGCCATCCATAGGGCTGCCGGTCCGGAACTGCTTGCCGAATGCCGCACCCTCCACGGATGTGATACCGGGGAAGCTAAGATCACCAAAGGCTACCGTTTGCCTGCCGCTCACGTGATCCACACGGTCGGACCCGTCTGGCGCGGGGGACATCAGGGCGAACGCCTCTTGCTGGCCTCCTGCTACCGCAATAGCCTCAGGCTTGCCGTAGAGAATAAGCTGCACTCCATCGCCTTCCCTTGCATCAGCACTGGAGTCTACGGTTATCCCAAACCCCAGGCCGCCGCCGTCGCCCTCGACGAAATCCGGGCCTTTGCAGAATTCCACCCCGATTTCGGCAAAATCCTCATCGTCTGCTTTTCCCAGGACGACTACCAACTTTACCTTAACCTTTGCACCGAACTCTTCTAATCTTTAATCTTTAAACCTTAAACTTTAAACCTTAAAATCCCATAATTCACCAGTAAAATCCCTGTCAGACAAGCCAGGAACCATTGCCAGCCCCAAAGGTCCAGGACCACTCCGGTGGCGGAGCCCAGCAGGCTCGATCCCAGGTAATAGGTCAGGAGATAGATGGAGATGGTCACCGAACGCTTGGAGACGTTATATTCGCTGACAATCCGGTTGCAGAGGACATGGATGACGAAAAAATTGAAAGTAAAGAGGGCAAGCCCCAGTGTGACCAGCCCGAACCGGGTGAAATAAAGCAGGAGCATGCTGGCTGCCGACAGGAGCAACATGGCCTTCAGGATCCTGAAGTGATCGAACCACCGGCTGAGCCAGGCTGTGGCGATGGATCCGAAGACCCCGAAGATGTACATCAGATAGATATAGTGGATAAAATAAGGGGAAAAATGGAACGGGGCTTCGATCAGGTAAAATCCCATGTAATTGTAAAGGCTGACGAAGACCCCCAGGATCAAGCCTCCTGTGAGGTAAAAAGGAATAAGCGCGCGCGACAGGATCAGGTGGATGTTGTCGGTGATCAGCGATTTGAAGCGCTCTTTGCGGGGAGTGAAATTCAGGGATGCCGGACTGAAAATCAGGAACAGCAGGGCGAATACCGCGCAGATGATCCCGATGCTGCCCGAAGCGATCCGCCACGAAAACAGGGCGCCCACCCAGGAGGAGATCACCCGTCCTCCCATGCCCCCCAAAGCATTTCCGGCAATATAGAGGCCCATGATCCTGCTCTTATGGGCAGGGGAAACTTCTTCGGAAATATAAGCCATGGAGACCGAGGTCGCTCCCGACAAAAGGAAGCCTTTGGCAGCGCTCAACACCACCAGGGGAGTGAACGTGTGGGAAAAAGAAGCGGCCACGGAAAAAATCGAGGAAGCCAGCAGAGCCGTGCCGATTAATTTTTTCCTTGGAATGCGGTCCGCTATGAACATCATCGTGAATAAGCCGAACACCATCCCCAGAGTGGAGAAGGAAACGGCAAAGCTGCTATGACTGGCGGTCAGTGAGAAATCGCGGGCCAGGTCCGGTAATAAAGGTTGAAAATAGTAGAGCTGTGCGAAACACGAAAAACCGGACAAAAACACACAGACTGAAATGATCAGATCTTTGGATGCTTTCATAACTCAAATATTCTTACCGGCCGGGTTTGCAATTGCAGTATCGATAACGGTTGCCAGGCTGTTTGCGGCTTGCCTTCCGGTAGGTCGGAATTCAATTTCAGATTGTTGGAAAAACATGTAAAAATAGGTACTTCTTCCCAGACTTCAAAATCCGCAAGCCCGTTTATTGTGCCGGAGAGTGGTTTTTCCCGTAACCCTCTCGCGCTTTTATGCGTTTTATAGCCAGAGTCGGGAGACGTCGGTCGGAGTTCGCTATTGCCGGATAAATGATCCATCGACACTAAACCCTGACAGCATAGAGAATGAAAAATGGCGTAATGATGCAGTATTTCGAGTGGAATCTGCCGAATACCGGCCAATTGTGGCAGGAATTGAAGAGGGATGCTTCCCATTTGCACGCGATGGGAGTGACGTCGGTTTGGATACCGCCCGCTTATAAGGCCCACGAACAGGAAGATGAAGGCTATGGCACTTATGATCTTTTCGATTTGGGCGAGTTTGACCAAAAAGGGACTGTCCGTACCAAATATGGCACCAAACAGGACCTGAAAGAAATGATCGGCGAACTGCATAAATACCGGATCAGCGTCTACCTCGATGCGGTAATGAATCACAAGGCAGGTTCCGATTACACCGAGAAGTTTTTAGCCCGTGAAGTCGATCCCGAACAAAGGGAGGAGGTCATTTCCGAGCCTTATGAAATCGAAGGTTGCACGGGTTTTGACTTTCCCGGCCGGGGAGACCGGTATTCCGATTTTAAATGGCATTGGTATCATTTTTCGGGAGTGGATTTCGATGTCAGTACGAAGAAAGAGGGGGTATTTCAGATTGTCGGCGAAGGCAAGGGATGGAGCGAAGGAGTAGACCATGAAATCGGATATTACGAATTCCTGAGTTTTGCCGATATCGATCTCGACCTTCCCGACGTCATAAAGGAATTGGAAAAATGGGGGATATGGGTATCCCGCGAACTCGATCTCGACGGGATGCGGCTGGATGCCATCAAGCATATGAACGACCTCTTTATCAAAAATTTTCTCGAAGCGGTCCGGGCCGACCGGGGACAGCAGTTTTATGCCGTAGGGGAATACTGGAAGAATGACCGGGAATCCCTGGAGGAATATTTATCGCACGTGGATTATGAGGTAGATCTTTTTGATGTTCCTCTGCATTACAATTTATTCCAGGCCTCGCAGCAAGGAAGGGACTACGATATGCGGCAATTGCTCGAAGGTGCCTTGGTGGTGTCCCATCCCCAACGGGCGGTGACTTTTGTGGACAACCACGACTCCCAGAAAGACAGTTCGCTGGAATCCCAGGTGAAGGCTTGGTTTAAACCCCTGGCCTAAGGGTTGATCCTGTTGATGAAGGAGGGATATCCCTGTCTGTTTTACGGCGATTACTACGGCGTGAAAGGCGTTGCCTCGCCCCATCGTTTGATTCTGGACACTTTGCTGGATGCCCGGAGGAAATATGCCTATGGCGAACAAGAGGATTATTTCGACCATCCGAACACCGTCGGGTTCGTGCGTACGGGCGATCCGGAACATCCCGGATCGGGCCTGGCCTTGCTGATATCCAACGGAGAGGATGGCGATAAGGTGATGTATGTCGGCGAAGACCGCAAAGGGGAAGTATGGCACGAAATCACCGGTGACCGTTCCGAAGAAATTACCATCGACGAACAGGGGAACGGTTGTTTCACCGTTTCCGGAGGGAAATTGGCCGTTTGGGTAGTTTAAGACCGATAGGGGATCGGAATATTCCCCTTGCACTGAAAATACAAAGATTATGCAAAACGAAAAGCATTGGTGGCAGGAAGCTGTCGTCTATCAGATTTATCCGCGAAGCTTCCAGGATAGCAACGGCGACGGGATCGGCGACCTCAAAGGGATTGTGTCGCGTTTGAATTATGTCAGCAGCCTGGGCGTGGACGTCATCTGGCTGAATCCCATCTTCGCCTCCCCGAATGACGATATGGGGTATGACATCAGCGACTACCGGAACATTATGAAAGAGTTCGGGACGATGGAGGATTTCAGCGAACTGCTC
The DNA here is from genome assembly GCA_905204385.1 of uncultured Odoribacter sp. The sequence continues at coordinate 29,065 of CAJKZL010000001.1, forward strand.
AGGGAAGTGCATCTCCGGGGAATGAAGTTGGTGCTCGATTTGGTGGTCAACCACACCAGCGATGAACATTTCTGGTTCCGCGAAGCCCGGAAGTCTCGAAATAATCCCTATTACGACTATTATCACTGGTGGCCGGTGGAGAAGGAACATCCTCCCTATCGTCCCTCGTATTTCGAGGAGAGCGCCTGGCAGTACAATCCGGCCACCCGTTCCTGGTATCTGCATAATTTTTCCCGGAAGCAACCCGACCTGAACTGGGAAAATCCCCGTGTGCGCCAGGAGATATACGACATGATGCGCTTTTGGTTCGATCAGGGCATCGACGGTTTCCGCATGGATTCCATACCGTTGATCTCCAAGGATACGGCCTTTCCGCCCATCGACCGGAAAAGGTATCCCGATTTGTTTTCCTACTATGCCCATGGTCCCCACCTGCACGAATATCTGCACGAAATGAACCGTCAGGTGTTGAGTAAATATGATAGTATGACCGTCGGGGAAGGATCGGCGTTGACGTATAAGGACGTGGCCGAATTTGTCGAACCGGCCCGCGAAGAACTGAATATGCTGTACGGTTTCGGGCCTTCCGAAGTGAGGAATTACACTTCTCCCGATAGTCCCGGTTCCGGTATACCTTATAGCCTGCTCGCCTTAAAGAAAATGTTTGCCGGCTGGGACAAAGCGGTGGGGCAGGGATGGCCGTCGGTTTACCTCGGGAATCACGACCAGCCGCGCATGATTTCGCGTTTCGGCAGCGATGCGGAGGAATTCCGGGAGATCTCGGCAAAAATGCTGGCCACGTTCCTGCTGACGCTGAGGGGCACTCCTTATTGGTTTGCCGGAGACGAGATCGGGATGGTAAATCCGGGATTCGACCGTATCGAGGATTACCGCGATATCGCGACCCTCAACCCCTATGAGCAACTCTTGAAGCGGAAAGGGGATACGCAATGGTTTCTTCAGATGCAGCAACAGACTTCCCGGGATAATGCGCGCACTCCCATGCAATGGGACGCTTCCCTGAACGCCGGCTTTTCGTCGGCAACGCCCTGGCTGAAGCCCGCCCGCAATTATGTAGAAGTGAATGTCGCGGAGGAGGAAAAAAATCCCGGTTCTGTCCTGAATTATTTCCGTAAAATGATGGCCTTCCGGAAAGCCCGCCCGGAACTGGAGTATGCGGACTTTACCCTGATCGGGGCCCAACATCCCCAGGTGTTCGCTTATCTGAGGAAAAGCGGGCAGCAGCGCTTTCTGGTGATCTTGAATTTTTCTCCCCTCCAGGCAGAGTTTACTCCTCCTATGGCAGTAAGGGAGGCGAAGATATTGATGGACAATTATGCCGATGGGCCTGTCCTGGGACATACTTTATGCCTTCGGCCGTTCGAGGCGGTGATCCTGGAGCTGTGAGTTTTTTAGGGAACGGCAGACGGCGGGTTTTGCAATAATTCCTATCTTTGCGCTCTGTTTTTTTCTGATTTATGGAGCGGATTATATTTACCTTGTCTTATGAGAAAAAGCGGGGATGCTGGGTGATCTTCGCTTGCCAGGCGATAGATGCAGGTGATTTTTTTCAGAGCACCGGACGGTATTCTGGGGGCCATCCGGAGGTTCCCTCCGGGGTGGAAGAAATCATGCCTCTCATTGCCAAATATGATGCCCCCGCTCTTTTCCGCCTGTTCGGACGGAAAAAATATAAAGACGAAAGAGATTTCCTGGCAAAAGTGGACGAAGCTTATATCGGCGAGTATATCCGTCCCTATATCGGCAATCTGGTAGCTGCGATTACCGACAAGTTGGCGGCGGACGGATTCCCTCTTTTCCTGAAAAACAGCCGGTTGGATAATTATTATAAAAAAAGGCGGATTTACCTGCAGTCAGATCCCTTATCTTTCTATGGAATTCCTGATGGGCAAGAGCCTGAAAAACAGCCTGTTGTATAATATTTAAAAAAACCTGCGGATTTTCCTGCAGTCCGTTCCCTTAAGGGCTTTATTGCGTTTTGAGCGGACCGGGGAATTTACCCGCTATATCCTCCGTCTCACCGATGGTCAGAAGAGTTTTTATCCCTGCGATTACGAATTGAAGATTATTTCGCGCAAGCCTTGCCGGGTGCTTTCGGGCAGGCAGTTGTTCAGCTTCCCTGAAGACTTCGACGGACAGCGCCTGCAGCCTTTTCTTCAAAAGCGCGAAGTGATGATTCCCAAAGTGAACGAGCAACTCTATTTCCGGAAGTTCATCCTGAAGAACCTGCGGCATGAAGAAATTGAAGTCCAGGGGTTCGATGTCATCGTCCGGGAAGCGGCAAAAAAGGCTTATCTTTCGCTGGAGCGCGATGTTCAGGGAGGGCCTCTTCTGGTTTTGAACCTGAGGTATGGCGCTCAGCACATTCCCGGCTGGTCCGACCGGAAAGTACTGGTCGAGTTGCATACCGAAGGCGACCGCTATGCCTTTTATAAAGTCAACCGGGATGCCGTTTGGGAGCGGGATACCGTACAATCCCTCGTCGGTCTGGGACTGAAAGCCTGCACAACGGGTTGTTTCCGGCCCGAAGGAATCGAAGAGCCTGGCCGGCAAGGGAATGAGGAAACCGGTGACCGGACCGGGGAAAAAGATCCTGCCGTGGAAAAGGCCTGGGCCAAAACGATAGAGTGGGTGCGCCTTCACCGGAGGCAGTTGAAGGAAATGGATCTGGAACTGGTTCAGAGCAACCTTCGTCGGTGCTTTTATACGGGCGACTGGGAAATGGATTTCTCTGTTCGCGAAACGATCGACTGGTTTGAAATCCATGCCCGTGTGGTGTTCGAGGACGGACGCAGTGTGCCCCTGATCTGTTTCCGCGAGCATTTGCTGGCCGGGAAACGGGAATTTATCCTGGAGGACGGCACAGTGTTTTTTATTCCCGAAGAATGGTTCGCCGATTACCACGATCTGTTCTTATGGGCAGGACATAAAGGTGGGGCATTGTATCTTCACCGAAGCCAGTTCGCCCTCTTGAATGGGGTGGAAAAAGGCGTGGAGAACGGAAATCGGGTTATTCCCGATGTGAAGGGCGAATTGCCCCAAGGGCTGGAGGCGGTTTTACGCCCTTATCAACTGAAGGGCTATTCCTGGTTGTATCGCCTGTATGCCGCCGGACTGGGAGGTTGTCTGGCGGATGACATGGGACTGGGAAAAACCGTGCAAGTGATCGCCTTGCTTTTGAAATACCGCCAGGAAACGGTAAAGGCGCTCCCCGCCTGGAAATCTTTTACCGGGGGACGGCAACTTTCGTTGTTCGACGCGCTGCCGCAAGACTCCTGTCCGGAATCTACCGGCCAGGCCACAGCTTTTCACACTTGTCTGGTGGTGGTGCCGGCATCGCTGGTGCATAACTGGAGAAATGAAATCCGTAGATTCGCTCCCCGCTTGACGGTGACGGTTTATGCCGGAAACCACCGCCAGGAGTTAAGGCCTTTTCTGCAACAGTCCGATCTGGTGATCGTCACTTATCATACCTTGCGCAACGATATCGCTTATCTGTCGCAGCTTTCTTTCGGCATTGTGGTTGCCGATGAGGCCCAGATGCTGAAAAATCCGGATTCCCAGCTTCATCAGGCTTTGTTGCGGATCCAGGGGAAGCATTTTTATGCTCTTTCCGGTACTCCCGTCGAAAATTCGCTGACCGATTTGTGGGCCATCATGAATTGGATCAACCGGGATATGCTGGGTTCCCATCATTTTTTCCGGAAAAATTTCATAAAGCCTCTTCAGCAGGATCCGGAGAGCCCTCAAAAATATGCTTTACAGAAATTAATCGCTCCGTTTGTACTCCGGCGTACCAAGGAGGAGGTGTTGTCGGAACTGCCGGAACTGACCACCGCTCTGGTGATGTGCGAACCTACGGACGAACAGCGTAAAATCTATGAAGAAGAACAATCCCGGGTTCGCAATTATATCCTGGATAAAAAAGACACCCGCGATAGCCTGAGGAACGATTTTATGGTGTTGAAAGCATTGATCCGATTGAGGCAGATTGCCAATCATCCCCGTTTGGTGGATGGTGGGAGTACTGCCGGTTCGGGCAAGTTCCGGGAAATTATGGAGATGTTGAAGGAGGTGGTGGAAACGGGACATAAAGTGTTGGTGTTTTCTTCGTTTGTGAAATATTTGGAAATGGTGGCCGGGGAGGCTGCTGCTGCAGGATGGAAGTATGCCATGCTGACGGGTGGTACCCGGGGGCGCGAACAGGAAATCCGACGGTTCTCCACCGATCCGGAATGCCGTATTTTTTTGATCTCGCTGAAAGCCGGAGGGGTGGGATTGAATTTGACGGAAGCAGACTATGTGTTTATCCTGGATCCCTGGTGGAATTTGTCGGCGGAAAATCAGGCGGTGGGCCGGGCTCACCGCATGGGACAAAAGAGAGCGGTTTTTGTCTATCGGTTTATCACCGCATCCACTCTGGAAGAAAAAATCCTGAAATTGCAACAGCGGAAACAACAACTGGTGGAGACGGTGATCGGCACTGCCCCGGCTATTCCCTTGAGCGATGAAGAAATGCTGGAGGTGCTGGGAGAGGAGAGTTTATAGTTGAGAGATTATAGATTATAGATTAAAGATTATAGATTAGGGGTAGAGGTCTTTGGGGATCTCTTGGTAGGGATCGTTCGGGTCGGCGGGTTCCTGGTCGCTTTCGTGGGGTGGCTCGCCATCGGTGTATTTTTCTTTTTTCTTTAATTTATGACCGTTACCGAACTCGCTGAAATTGTCGGGGGTTTCATCGTTGACTTCTATATATTCATCTTCTTTTTTCATGGCTATAATTTTTGGATAGTACGATAAAAGTCCTTTTTTAGTTACTTTTGGAGGGTGGAATGTCGTGGGGGGGGCATAGGGCGATACAGTGAATACAAACTAATAAATGCAACGTATGAATGTTTGGAACAAAAGGGGATTATTGCTATGGATGCTGATCTCTTCGGTCGGTTTGCAGGCCGCACCGGAAAAGAAAAATTCTATTTACCATAAAGGGTGGATAGACTTCAACAAGAACGGGAAAATGGATGTGTACGAAGATCCGTCGGCCAGCGTGGAGGCCAGGGTGGAAGATTTGTTGCGGCAGATGAGCCTGGAGGAGAAAACCAGTCAGTTGGCCACTTTATATGGATCGGGACGGGTATTGGAGGAGGCACAGCCGGCAGAGGCCTGGAAAACGAAAATCTGGAAAGATGGCATCGGGAATATCGATGAGCAATTGAATGGTTTGGGGAAATACCGTTCGGAGTATTCTTTTCCGTACAGCAAGCATGTAAAGGCTAAGGAAGCCGTGCAGCGTTGGTTTGTCGAAGAAACCCGCCTGGGGATACCGGTGGATTTTACCAACGAGGGAATTAGGGGATTGTGTCATGACCGGGCTACCTATTTCCCGGCTCAGTGTGGACAGGGAGCAACCTGGAATAAGCAGTTGATTGCTCGCATCGGCGAGGTGACGGCCAGGGAAGCCAAGGCATTGGGCTATACGAATATTTATTCGCCTATCCTGGATATCGCTCAGGACCCTCGCTGGGGATGGGTGGTGGAGACCTACGGGGAAGATCCGATTCTGGTGGGCAGCCTGGGACAGCAAATGGTGATGAGCCTGCAAAACGAAGGGATAGTGTCTACGCCGAAGCATTTTGCCGTTTACAGCGTTCCTGTAGGGGGACGTGACGGGGATACCCGTACCGACCCGCATGTGGCTCCCCGGGAAATGAGAACGCTCTATCTGGAGCCTTTCCGCATGGCGATTCAGGAAGGGAAGGCGAAGGGGGTGATGAGTTCCTATAATGATTGGAACGGGGAACCGGTGTCCGGAAGTTATTTCTTTCTGACCCGCATTTTACGCCAGGAATGGGGATTCGACGGTTATGTGGTATCGGACAGCGAAGCGGTGGAATTTTTGTACAGCAAACATAAGGTGGTGAACAGCCTGGTGGATGCCGCCGCCCAGGTGGTCAATGCGGGATTGAATATCCGGACCAATTTTACTCCGCCCGAAGATTTTATCCTGCCGCTGCGGCAAGCCATTGCCGAGGGTAAGGTTTCCGAAGAGGTACTCGATCAGCGGGTGCGCGAAGTTTTAAGGGTGAAATTCTGGATGGGCTTGTTCGACCGGCCCTATACCGGAGACGGCAAGTTGGCCGAAAAGCTGGTGCATTGTGAAGAGCATCAGCAGGTAGCTCTGGAGGCTGCCCGTCAATCGATCGTGTTGTTAAAAAACGAACAGCAGTTTTTGCCCCTGTCTAAAGGGGTGAAATCGGTGGCGGTCATCGGTCCCAATGCCGGAGAGAAAAAGAACCTGATTTGCCGTTACGGACCTTGCAATCCTTCCTTTATCACGGTATACGAAGGCATCGAAAGACATTTGCCGGAGGCAGAAGTGGCCTATGCCAAGGGATGTGAGATTGTCGACAAGCATTTTCCCGAAAGCGAATTGATGGAATTTCCCATGGATGAGGAGGAAACCCGCTTGCTGAACGAAGCAGTGGACCTGGCAGCCCGGTCGGACGTGGCCGTAGTGGTGCTAGGGGGCTCGGAAAGGACGGTACGGGAGTCTTTCTCGCGCACTAGCCTCGACCTGCCAGGACGCCAGGAAAAATTGATGCAGCAGATTTGTGCGACAGGCAAGCCGGTCGTTCTGGTTTTGTTGGACGGACGCGCTTCCTCCATCAATTGGGCTAACCGTTATGTCAAGGGCATCGTTCATGCCTGGTTTCCCGGGGAGTTCTGCGGACAGGCCGTTGCGGAAGTAATATGGGGCGACTATAATCCCGGAGGACGGTTGGCAGTGACCTTTCCGAAGTCGGTGGGACAGATCCCCTTTGCGTTTCCCTTCAAACCGGGCTCCGACAGCAAAGGATTTGTACGGGTGTCCGGTGAACTTTATCCTTTCGGTCACGGAGTGAGTTATACCGATTTCGCTTACTCCGACCTCAAAATCACTCCGGAAAGGGGAGGTGCAGGCAGTCGGTATGCCGTCAGTTGTAAGGTGAAAAATACCGGAAAGCGGACAGGTGATGAAGTGGTGCAACTTTATCTTCATGATGAAGAGAGCAGTGTCACGACTTATGTCAAAGTGCTGAGGGGATTCGAGCGCATTACGCTGCAACCGGGTGAAGAGAAAACGGTAGAATTTCTATTGACGCCCCGACACCTGGGACTCTGGAATAAAGAAAACCGTTTTGTCGTAGAACCGGGGATTTTTAAGGTCTATGTCGGTGCCTCTTCGAAAGATATCCGTCTGGAAGGGCAGTTGGAAGTGCTTTGAGAAACCGGGCGTAATTTTGCGGAAGCATTGATCGGCATCCGCAAAATTACGCCCGGCTTCATCTTTTTAACGGGAATCGGTTGAATGTTCTCTATTCTTAAAATGGCGTTCAACCTTTTTTTATAAGCCCTTATTGGGCCGGAACAAATTTTTGAGTTATCGTGTCCGAAACCAGGTATAATTCGTTGTTCAGTTCAAAGTATAAATCAGCTTTGGGAATCGGATTGTCCTTGAGTGCTTCCCAGCGGTCTTGCTCCGGGTCATAGGTCAAACACCATTCGTCCGGATCGTTGCTTATAAAATAGAAATGATCTTTACCGTCGAAGTTAAGTTTTAGCATGCTTACTTTTCTTTTGGGAAGATTCGGTAAGATCGAAGGGTGCGGCGACTTCGCCGCCGTCCATTTTTCTGTGTCCAGGGAAAATTTATGGACCTCCCTCGACTGCCCCAGGCAGAGGTAAGCCATCCGATTCCACATAAAGACCGTCGCATAGTTTTGTACTCCTGTTGAAATTTCGGGGAGATATGTCCAGCCTTCCTCCGGAGAAAAACGGTAAAAATCGGCATATGTACGTTCTCTGTCGGATCCTGTTCCGACGTAGGCATACCGATTACCCGCAAAACCTACCGCACCGATTCTTCCCGCTACCGGGAAATCCATCCGGAGAGAATCCCAACTGTCGCTTGCCGGGTCATAGCACCAGAAGTCCCTGAGCAAATCCCTGCTCCAAATATTAAGTCCCATGCCTACGTAGGCCTTTCCGTTCAGGACGAAAGCGACGGCGCTAGTCCGGTCGCGTCCGGGAAACGGATTCAGGGTAGTCCATCCTTTATCCGCAGTGAAACGGTAAAACGCTTTCTTTGTCCCTGTCGGATCCCCTAAACCGACATAGAAAGCATCGCCCAGATAAAAACTGCCCCCATTGCTAAAAGTCTTCGGATAAGGATAAGGGAAAGCCGAAAAATGGTTTTCCCATGCTCCCTCTGGGAAGCCGGCCACGGTGACGGGCTCCTCTTCATCCTTCTGACAAGCCCACAATAAAAAGAAAAACGAGATAAAAAGTGTAATCTTTATGATTAATCCGGTAATAATTCATTCCTGCAAATACAGTGCGAACCCTGAGCAAAATAACGAAAGGATCCCTCTTGCCCGGCTTCTCTTGTTCCATCGAATTAAAATCCTGATGCTCCAAGAATAGATCGTATTCTTTTTCATAAGAATTTTATTACTTCAAATATAATAAAAAAATCGATGAAAAAAATTCCATGCTATTTTTCTATTTAAGAAAAGCCTATCTCACCCTCGATGGGGGGATAGGCTTGGGGAAAGAGATCATCGGTTAGTCCTTCGTACTCCTTTTATAAATTAGAATTTTTTCTTCGTCAGAAGAATAAGGTACTCAAAGAAGATGGATTTTTAGCTTTCTCTTTTAAATAGAATTGATTTTTTCGGCCATAGCCTCGGCAATGACTCTGCATTGCTCCAGATCCGACGGGGTCATCGAACCCATCGTTTCGTTGGGCTGGGCTACCACTTCCCATTTTATTTTCTCGGCAAAAGCCTTAAAGCGGGGGATGGCTCCTCCTCCCCACATCTTGTTCCCGAAATAGGCAAGATAGTGATTCTTGACTCCCATGCATTCCAGCTCGCTAAGCAGGGTTTCCATGGTCGGGAAGATGCCGCCGTTATAGGCACAGCTACCGAGGATCACACCTTTGTAGCGGAAAATGTCGTTAATGATATAGGAGGGATGGGTTTTGGAAGTGTCGTGAATCCGGATTTTGCGGATGCCTTTTTCCGCCAGGAAACGTCCGATGGCGTCGGCCATTTGCTCCGTATGCCCGTACATGCTGCTGAAAGCAATTACTACGCCGGGATCGGTTTCGTATTTGCTCCATTTTTCATATTTGGCGATGATGTCACAAACGTGACTTCTCCAGATGGGACCGTGGGTGGCACAAATCATATTGAAGGTCAGAGTATTCAGCTTTTTTAAAGCGGTTTGAGCCGGCACTCCGTATTTCCCCACGATATTGGAATAGTAACGGCTGATTTCTTCTTCCAGGTAATCCAGGTCCACCTGGTCGTCGAAAATCCCACCGTCTAGGGTGCCGAAGGCTCCGAAAACATCGCCGCTGAACACCAGGTTGTCTCCTGCCAGGTAAGTAACCATCGTTTCGGGCCAATGAAGCATGGGCACCATATAAAAATTCAGCGTGCGCCGGCCTATGTTCAGGGCGTCCCCTTCCTTCACCTCCAGCAAGTGGGTATCGATGCCGTAAAAATTGCGGAGCATGGGAAAGGTTTTGCCGTTTCCGACTATAGTAAGCCCCGGATATTGGCACAGCAAGGTCCGGATGGCGCCGGAATGGTCGGGCTCCATATGATTGATGATCAGGTAATCGACGGGCCGGCCTTGCAGGATGGCTTCCAGGTTGTCCAGATAGTCGTCCATATGGCTGCGTTCTACCGTGTCGACAACGACCACTTTCTCATCTACGATGACATAGGAATTGTAAGCCACTCCCTTGGGAAGAGGCCAATAGTTTTCGAAAATATGCGTTCTCCGGTCGTTTACGCCGATCCAATAGATGTCCTTTTTGATTTCTATCGCGTGATTCATAGGTAAGCTTTATTTAATGTCTGTTTCAAAGGCTACAAATGTATGAAAAAAGTCGATATCACCCAAGGTCTTTCCGTTAAGATCAGGAGGCCCGGCAGAGGTTTAAAAACCGGTCGACGAACGGTATTGCAGCGGGCTCATGTGCATATACCGTTTAAAATAAGTGCCCAGGCTGGAGGAATTGGGGAAATTCAGATCCCGGGCAATTTCGCGTATGGTTGAATTGGTAGATTTCAGTTGGGCCCTGATGTCTGTAATGACCGTTTCCGCAATGATATCCAATGGGTTTTTCCCTGTCAGGTTGCGGATGGTGATGCTCAGGTGTTGTTGCGATATGCCCAGTTCGCCCGCATAATAGGCCACTCCTCTCTCTTTCCGGTATTGTTTCCGTACCAATTGCAAAAAACGGTTGTAGATTTCCTCGCTGCGGTTGCGTTTGGGCTGCTCCCAGAGATGTCCGTGGTAGATGTAGCTGATGCCGTATAGGACCGATTCGAAGATACATTTGATGATTTCGGGATGGAGGCCCGAAGAGATCAGGGAAGAAGCCCGGCCCATCAGGTTGAAGTAATCCTGAAACCATCGGCTGGTCTGCGGAGGTAAGCCGATCACCGGATGTTCGAGGATCAGGGGCAGGCTGTCCAGGGAAGATTTCTGGATATTGATGGCTCCGACAGCATCCCCGGAAATCGCTATAAAAGCGAGCCGCAGATCTTCGCTCTGCGAATGACATTGGATGATAGTATCCGGCAAAATGGAGATAAAATCATCCTTCCCGATACTATGCCGGGAAAATTGAATGGTGGCTTCGAGGGTTCCCTGTAAGCACAAAACAAAGACGCCTGCTTTCAGGCGGTAAGGGATGCGGTATTGCTTCAATATTTCACCGTTCATGCCCGGGCAGGAATAAAAAAGTTCACGGAGGTCCACTAAAGGAATAGCCTTTCCGGTATTCTCTCCTGAAGGCTGCCCAATAGGGTCATGATCGGGACCAATCCAAGGGTTCTGCATTTTCTTGCCATTTTTTTTGTATAACAAATATAATTAAAAACTGTTTATAAAAATAGTAGTACTTAAAAATTGAATAAATTTTCTTATAAATAGAACACTTTTTTCTATGCGGAATGGTATATATATTGATTGTATATATAATAATTAAAGTCTTATATTTTTTAACTAATCCATAAAATACAACATGAAGAAAAATTTAGTATCGACAGTTATGCTAGCCCTGGGGGCTTTAGTCTTCTTTGCTTGCAGCGACAGTGATGACGGGCTTCAGTCTCAGGACCTTTTATTCCAGCCTCAGGACCTTTCCAAAACTTACGCCGCCGGCACTTCTTTACACCTTACGTATAGCGGGACGCCTGTCGTCGGGAAAAGTGTAAGCTTTCAAACGGACGACAGCCGCACGGCTACCCTAACCCTGAACGATGTTATTCCCGGCGAAGCACAAACGGTGATTTCCGGTGTTGTGCTGCCGGAAAGCGACGGGAAGTATGTGTTTTCCAGCCGGACGACCCGTAGTGCCGGCGCTGCCGTCGAATATTCGGGTTCTATCGCCGATACGGTCTTGAATTTGCACCTCGAAGTGACGATGCCCGATGCCAAAGGCTGGTCGGGAGCTTACGGATTGTCCGGTATCGAAAAAGGCACGGAAACCTATTGGGTGTATGCCCGACAGCTCAGAGGCGGCTATAAATTAAAGCAGATGACTAAAAATACGATCCTGCAGTCTGCCGGATATGTGGAAGTCACTCATTTCTTGCCGGAGGAAGGAACCCTGGCCGCAGATACCTCCAATGCTTGTTTTATGACCACCTTGCCTGCTTTGCTGAGAGGAGTGTTGGGAGTCATACTGCCCCAAACCGTCGATGCCATCGCTCTGGAGAACGAGCTCTTCGGCATGTGCTATGCCACCGCTGACCAGAAGGAAGGCATGACTGCGTTCCTGGAGAAGCGTCCGGCCAAGTTTGAAAACAAGTAAGGCGCAGGAGGATCATAAGGAATGAAGACAGCACAGGAGTATATTGAGAGCCTGCGTCAGCTGAAGACCCGGGTGTATATGTTCGGGGAGAAGATCGACAACTGGGTGGATCACCCCATGATCCGTCCCTCTATCAATTGCGTGGCTATGACCTACGCGCTGGCGCAGGACCCCCAGTACGCCGATCTCATGACCGTGAAATCCAGCCTCACCGGCCACACCATCAACCGCTTCACCCATCTGCATCAGTCCACCGAGGACCTGATGAACAAGGTGAAGATGCAGCGTCTGCTGGGCCAGAAGACGGCCAGCTGCTTCCAGCGGTGCGTGGGTATGGACTCGTTCAACGCGGTGTTCTCCACCACGTACGAAGTGGACGAGAAGTACGGCACGCATTATCATGAGAACTTCAAGAAGTTCCTGACCTACGTGCAGGACAATGACCTCACCGTGGACGGCGCCATGACCGACCCCACGGGGGACCGGAGCAAGGCCCCCCACGAGCAGGCGGACCCGGACCTGTTTTTGCGGGTGGTGGAGCGCCGGCCCGACGGGATCGTGGTGCGGGGCGCCAAGGCCCACCAGACCGGTATCTGCAACTCCCACGAGGTCATCGTAATGCCCACCCAGTCCATGGGTCCCGATGATAAGGACTATGCGGTTTCCTTTGCCGTACCGCTGGATACCCCCGGTCTGTTCATGATCATCGGCCGCCAGAGCTGCGACACCCGTAAGCTGGAGGGCTCCACCCTGGATGTCGGCAACTCCGAGTTCGGCGGCGTGGAAGCCTTGACCATCTTTGACGATGTATTTGTTCCCAATGACCGTATCTTCCTGTGCGGCGAGCATGAATTTGCCGGGATGCTGGTGGAGCGCTTTGCCGGTTACCACCGCCAGAGCTACGGCGGCTGCAAGGTCGGCGTAGGCGATGTTCTGATTGGTGCTGCTGCTGTTGCCGCTGACTACAACGGCGCTGCCAAGGCCAGCCACATCAAGGATAAGCTCATCGAGATGACCCACCTGAACGAGACCCTGTACTGCTGCGGTATCGCCTGCTCCGCCGAGGGCCACAAGACCGAGAGCGGCGTCATCAACAAGACGGCGCTGGTCTACGGCCAGATGAACGAGCCCCCAGGAGCCCGTATGCGCGTGGCACTGTCCGGCCTGACCATGGCGGAGTATTTCCGCGACGTTGAGCACCAGAACGTACTGCTCTTTATAGACAATATATTCAGATATGTACAGGCAGGCTCTGAGGTATCAGCGCTGCTGGGAAGAATGCCTTCGGCAGATGGCTACCAGCCTACGCTGGCTAACGAGATGGGCGAGCTGCAGGAGAGAATAACATCTACCAAAAACGGCTCTATCACCTCGGTACAGGCAGTATACGTCCCCGCCGACGACCTTACCGACCCCGCGCCCGCCATCACGTTCACCCACCTCGACGCTACTACCGTACTTTCGAGAAAGATAGTAGAGCAGGGCATTTACCCCGCGGTAGACCCGCTGGAATCGACCTCGAGGATACTAGAGCCTGACGTGGTAGGCGAAGAGCACTACCGCATCGCCCGCAAGGCGCAGGAAGTTCTC
>CAJKZL010000002.1 GCA_905204385.1 uncultured Odoribacter sp.
CGCAGACGTCGTAGTCGGTCGAGACCGTGTCGTGAGTTTAGTTGACCATCTCCGAGCGGTAACCCTGTTCGCGGATCGTCTTCAGCGCACTGACGCTGCACCAGTCGAATTCCTCGGAGCTGCCGATGCGGTAGGCTCCCGAGCCCAGCACAATCACCGAACGTCCGTCGTGTTCATACCGGATATCATTCTCGGAACCGTTATAAGAGATATAAAGATAATTCGTCATGGCGGGATATTCTCCGGCCAGCGTGTCGATCTGTTTAACATAGGGAACTATTCCCAAACTTTTCCGGTATTCCCTCACATCGAGCATTTTCCGATGGGCTTTCTCATCGTTTTTTATCGTCAAACGGCCGATCTGAAAATCCGAAAATCCCATTTGTTTCGCTTTTCTCAATAAAATGGAATTTACCCCCGTTATCGTCGAATATTTATCCAGTTCGTTCTTAAGCGCATGAATATTCTGGAGTCTTTCGAGAAACCATTTGTCTATTCGGGTCATTTCGTGAATTTTATCCACGGAATATCCTTTGTCGAAGGCGCCGGCAATGGCGAAAATACGTTTATCGGTAGGATTGACCAATTCCTGATCGATATCTTCAATTTTGATATTATTTCCTACAAATCCATGCATTCCCTGGCCTACCATACGGAGTCCCTTTTGAATAGCCTCCTCGAAAGTACGGCCGATAGCCATAATTTCTCCTACACTTTTCATGGAGGAACCGATTAATTTGGATACCCCTTCGAATTTATTCAAATCCCAGCGGGGAATTTTACAAACTACATAATCCAAGGCAGGTTCAAAACATGCCGTCGTCACCTTAGTTACCGAATTTTTAATCTCATGCAATCCGTATCCCAACCCCAATTTCGCTGCTACAAAAGCCAAAGGATAACCGGTTGCTTTCGAAGCCAGGGCACTGGAACGCGATAAACGGGCATTGACTTCTATCACCCGATAATCCTCGGAATTAGGATCGAGGGTATATTGTACGTTACATTCTCCGACAATCCCGATGTGCCGGATAATTTTTATAGCGATAGCCCGCAATTTATGATATTCACTATTGCTCAAAGTCTGGGAAGGCGCCACCACAATGCTCTCACCGGTATGAATGCCCAGAGGATCGAAATTCTCCATATTACAAACGGTGATACAATTATCGTATTGGTCCCTCACCACTTCGTATTCAACCTCTTTCCAACCCTTCAAAGATTCTTCGACCAATATCTGGGGAGAGTAGGAGAAAGCGCTCCCTGCCAACTTACGGAGTTCTTCTTCATTCGAACAAAAGCCCGAACCCAAGCCGCCCAATGTATAAGCTGCACGCACGATAATCGGAAAGCCAAGTTCTTTCGAAGCAGCTATTGCCTCTTCCATATTATTTGCTGCAATGCTACGCGGTGTTTTTACGTCGATTTCACGCAGTTTATTGGCGAATATTTCCCGGTCCTCCGTATCTATAATGGCCTGTACGGGAGTACCTAAAACCTGTACATCGTATTTTTCCAATATCCCTTTCTGATACAACTCGACTCCGCAATTCAAGGCCGTTTGTCCTCCGAACGAAAGCAATATTCCATCCGGCCGTTCTTTTTTAATGACCTCTTCCACATACTCCGGAGTGACCGGTAAATAGTAAATTTTATCCGCTACTCCTTCGGAGGTCTGGACAGTGGCGATGTTAGGATTAATCAAAACACTGTACTTTCCTTCTTCCCGGATAGCCTTCAATGCCTGTGAGCCTGAATAATCGAATTCTCCTGCCTGACCGATTTTCAATGCTCCCGAACCCAACAATAATATCTTATTTATTTCCTTCATGACTTTTCTTTTAGCTTTTTATTTTCTGACGTACACCACTTATTTTTTTTCAGCCTTTTCAATATTCCGGATGAATTCATCGAACAAATATTCTGTATCTACCGGTCCGCTGGAAGCTTCAGGATGAAACTGTGCCGAAAAGAAAGGTTTTGTCTTGTGACGGATTCCCTCATTCGTTCCATCGTTCACATTGACAAAAAGCGGCTCCCAATCAGCCGGTAAAGTCTTATCATCTATTGCAAAGCCATGGTTTTGGGAAGTGATATAGCAACGATTGCTGCCCGGTTGCATAACCGGTTGGTTGTGGCTTCGATGTCCGTATTTCAATTTGAAGGTTTCCGCTCCCGCTGCCCGGGCCATCAACTGATTTCCCAGACAAATTCCCATAATCGGCTTATCGCCGGACAAAATCTTCTTTATATTTTCGATAGTGACATCACATTTTGCCGGGTCACCGGGACCGTTCGAAAGAAAATAACCGTCACAATCGATCTGCGTAAAATCATAATTCCAGGGAACTCTGATTATGGTGACATCCCGTTTTAAAAGACAACGGATGATGTTGTATTTCACTCCGCAATCCACTAAAACGACTTTATATTTTCCTTTTCCGTATTTCACGACCTCTTGGGTTGAAACCTCGGCCACAATATTATCTTCATTGGGATCGTAAAAAGGAATAGCGATAGAATCGAATTCTATTCTGCCCAACATGGCTCCATGTTCACGCAACTTTTTGGTTAAAGCACGGGTATCGATACCAAAAAGTCCCGGTATCTGTTGTTCTTTCAACCACTGACCGAGACTTTTCTGAGAATTCCAATGACTATATGCAAACGAATAATCGGAAATGATAAGCGCTGTACAATGAATTTTATCCGATTCGAAAAATTTCGAAACCCCATTTTCTTCATCGTCGACAGGAACGCCATAATTGCCGATCATGGGATAGGTAGGCACCAATATTTGTCCCTTATAAGAAGGATCGGTCAAACTTTCAGGATAACCCGTCATGGCGGTATAAAATACCACTTCCCCGGATACCGGCTTCTCATAACCGAAGGAAGTACCTTCATAAACTGTTCCGTCCTGCAGAACTAAACGCGCTTTTTTTAAATTTTGCATATCTATTTATGTGAACTGATTTACCATATGTCCAAATTGGTGCAAAAGTAATAAATCTTTTTTCCCTTTGCAAATATCAAAGAATATATATGCATAAATTATGAATAAAAATTCAATCTATAGACCGATCTATCTTAACGGAAATAGTTGCAACCGAATATGACTCTATTAGGATATTAAAGATATTTCTATCTTTGCCTAAGATAGGCCACATCTTAGCAAAACTTTCAAGTCGATTTGAAGCTTTTGCTCTTGAATTGCACTATCTTTGTATGACAAAGAAAAAGAGTATGAGAAATAAGACCAAAAGATTACTGACCATACGGAAACTCATCGAATCCGAATTAATTTCCTCTCAGGAAGAATTGCTGTTTAGGCTCAAAGAAATGAATGTAGAAGCTACACAGAGTACTTTGTCCAGAGATTTGAAATTTATGAAGGTAGCTAAAATCCCTCATAAGGAAAAGGGATATATTTACGTCATTCCCGAAAGCATTCAAAATGAACAACGGGAAGAAAAAGTCTCTTCCATCATCACCGATACCATATTAAGCATTGATTTTTCCGGTAATATGGCCGTAATCAAAACATTGCCAGGCTATGCCAATGCCGTTACCGTTTTGATCGACAGCGAAAATTATTTTGAAATTCTGGGCACCATAGCAGGGGACGACACCATTTTTATAGTGATGCGCGAAGGAGTAAGCCGGAATGAACTTATAGAAGCGCTGGCTTCGGTCCATCCAGCCATTCATACGCTCTACAAATAGGACGGTTTCACCCTGAGATAAAAACATAAAAATAATTTTCTAAGTTCAATTTTTAATTCTCAATTATATGTCGTAAACTTGCACCCCGTATTTCAATATAGTGTTATGCAAGTTTTAAATACTAGGAATGAATTGGTTAGTCTGATCGACAACCTGAAAAAAGAAGGTAAAAAGATCGGATTCGTACCGACCATGGGGGCTTTGCACGAAGGCCATCTGTCATTGGTAAAAGAAGCTAAAAAAAACAGCGATATTACGGTGGTAAGCATATTCGTAAATCCCACTCAGTTCAATGATCCTGAGGATTTGAAAAGATATCCCCGCACCCTCGAAAAGGATCTGAATTTGCTTGAGACCTTAAATTGCGACATTATTTTTGCTCCCTCAGTGGAAGAAGTATATCCGGAACCCGATAATCGTAAATTCGATTTCGGTTATCTGGAATCCGTTATGGAAGGTGCTAAGCGCCCGGGGCATTTCAATGGTGTCGGCCAGGTTGTCAGCCGTTTGTTCGATCTGGTACAACCGGATAAAGCATTCTTCGGTATGAAAGATTTTCAGCAAGTAGCCATTATTAAAAATATGGTGAAACAATTGAAATATAACATAGAAATCATTCCATGCCCGATTATCCGGGAAGAAAACGGACTGGCACGCAGTTCTAGAAATGCGCTATTGGACGAGGATCACAAAAAAAGCGCTCCTCATATCTATGCTACCTTAAAAAAAGCTCGTAACTTTGCTTCTGAAATGAATGTCAGCGAATTGAAACAATGGATAGCGGACGAGATTAACCGAGATCCTTTTTTGGAGACCGAATATGTGGAAATCGTAGACGATACGACCCTCAAGGTGATCGACGATTGGTCGGAACCGGGAACAAAAGTGGCATGTGTTGCTGTGTATGCAGGAAAAATCAGGCTTATCGATAACATTGTATTTTAAAAGACATGTTTATAGAAGTTGTAAAATCAAAAATTCACAAAGTAACGGTCACTGAAGCGAACCTTCAGTATGTCGGAAGTATAACTATTGATGTTGCTTTGATGGAGGCTGCCAATATCATCGAGAATGAAAAAGTCCAGATTGTCAATGTAAACAACGGAGAAAGACTTGAAACTTACGTCATCAAAGGAGAAAGAGGATCGGGAGTAGTATGTCTCAATGGACCTGCAGCCCGGAAATGCGCTGTCGGTGATGTAGTGATCATCATCTCCTATGCTTCCATGGATTTCGAAGAAGCCAAGACCCACCAGCCTACATTGGTTTTTCCGGATACCAGCACCAATCAATTAATCTGATCTATCGGCGTCACCGGATGAATCATTTACCTCCTATACAAAACAAGATTGTCAGAAATGTCGAAGCATTGGGCACAACATTAGCGCTGTGGAAATTTAAAAACGAAAAAATCGTCTTTACCAACGGCTGTTTCGATATTCTTCACCGCGGACATGTGGATTATCTGATCCAGGCTGCTTCGTTGGGAACTAAATTGGTTATAGGATTAAATACAGATGCTTCGGTCCGCAGGCTGAAAGGAGAGACACGCCCCGTCAACGAAGAAGAAGCACGTGCTTTACTGTTAGCTTCGATGAGTTTTACCGATAAAATCATTTTTTTCGAAGAAGATACTCCCCTGGAACTTATCCGTTTCATCCAACCTGATGTTTTAGTAAAAGGAAATGATTATAAACCCGAAGAAATCGTAGGATACGATATCGTGAAAAATAAAGGGGGAGAAATCGTAACTATCCAACTGACACCGGGATTTTCAACTACCTCCATTCTGAACCGCATTTAATTCCGGCACCCACAGTTGATCGTCTTTCGAGACGATCAACATATTGAAATCCACTTAGAAATTTTATAAACATTCCGGATTTTGCTTTCCCCCATTCTTCTTTTCTTCTAACATTCGTTGTTGACAACTCCTGCAATAAATGTTGAAAACTATTCCATAGAATCTAATAAATATTTTTGGATAGAGAATTTTCTTGCTCATTGAGAAATTCAAACGAAATATCCAAATAAAGAAATCACTTTTATCTGGTTCGATTTATACAATTTACTAACAACAAATCCCGAAAATTCACCGAATAATTTTTACATCGAAAACCTTACTAACAGTTGTTAATAAGTCGAACACTGTTTTGAATATCAATAATTTATAATAGCGTTATTTGTTGAAAACGCAACCGATTTTTTTAATATCCACATAAACAAGAAAACTGACGGAGAATTATGAAGGATACTAACAGTCTATCATTATCATCCTATTTTTTTATAGAAAAATAAGAATATAATAATAAAGATATGATTGTTGAAAACAGGCTTTGTGTAACTTTGCAAAATATTTCGATGCTTCATTTTTTTGAAAAGACAAAAAGTTGTAAGTTTGAGAGGTAGATATTGTAATCTTAATGATAAGACTCAGATGAACGTTAAAATTGTAAATCACTCCAGGCATCCTCTTCCCGAATATAAGACCAAAGCTTCAGCAGGAATGGATATTCGCGCTTGTTTAGATCAGGCAGTCACTTTGCAGCCCTTAGAAAGGGCTTTGATTCCTACCGGACTTTTCATTGAATTACCGGAAGGTTACGAAGCTCAAATACGGCCCAGAAGTGGTCTGGCTTTGAATGAGGGGCTGGGATTATTGAATAGTCCGGGTACATTGGATGCGGATTACCGGGGAGAAATCGGTATTATTGTGGTTAATTTATCCAATCAGGTGATTATTATCGAAGACGGAGAAAGAATCTGTCAAATGGTGATCAATAAAGTAGAACAGGCAGAGTGGGTAGAAGTGGAAGAGTTGAGTGATACAGAAAGAGGAAAAGGGGGCTTCGGCCATACTGGTAAAAAGTGAAAATGCTATAATATAAAAGGATATGAAAAGAAGAATTGCTTTGTTGTTAATCTTCTTTTTATCGGTAAATGCTTTTGCCGATAAAAAGAAGAATATAGAACATGCAGCGGAATTAGACGAGAAAAGCAGACTTGAATTCGATTATTCTTTTATGGAAGGAGTGAGGTGTAAAATTACGGGAAATCTCCAGGAATCTTTAAAATGGTTCGATAATTGCCTGAAAATTTTACCTTCAAGCCCGGTGGTTAAATATGAATTGGCCGGTTTATTGTCGTTGAACGATGATTTTAATACAGCTTTACAGCTTGCCCGTGAAGCTGTAGCCGGAAATCCCGAGAATATATGGTATAAAATATTGTTGGCAAATATCCTGCAGAAAAAATCGATGATCGAGGAGGCTTGTAATATTTATGCTGAAATTATTTCCAAATATCCGAACCGGGAAGAGTTTTATATTATTGAAGCCGGATTGTATACTTCGGTAGAGAAGTGGCAAAAAGCCATAGATGTTTACAATCGGTATGAGCAGCAGTACGGGATTACAGAACCGGTTTCCATCGAGAAAATCAAATTGTATACTAAATTGGAGGACGCTAAAAAGGCTTCCAATGAATTATTAAAGCTGATCCGGAAGTTTCCTGACAAAAGCGAATATTTGAGTCTTTTGGCAGAGTTGTATTTTAACTACAATCAGGATAAAAAGGGACTGCAGATTTTGGATCGGTTGTTGAAAGCGGATCCGGATAATGGATTCGTACATTTTTATCTGGCCGACTATTACCGGGATAAAAAACAGAATGAACCGGCCAACGAACATACGAAGAAAGCTTTATCGAGTGACCGGATTGAAAACGGCTTTAAAATTCAATACATACTGAAATTGATTCTGAATCCAGATACCACTTTAGTTACCGATGCGGAATTGAATTCTTATATGGATTTATTGATGGATAAATATAGCGACGATTTATCGGTCAGAGCATTGCATTCCGATTTTTTGAAGAAGGATAATAAATTTGCCGAGGCCAGGGATGAATTGGAAT
Source organism: uncultured Odoribacter sp. (assembly GCA_905204385.1). The sequence goes on from CAJKZL010000002.1 coordinate 7,642, forward strand.
ATATTCTGTCTAAGGAAAAGGATAATTATCTTATTTGGGAAGAATTATTGTTGTTGTGTAACGAAATGTCGGATACGCTAAGCATGTATAATAATAGCGTGGAAGCGATAAAGTATTTTCCGGAGCAGCCTTTACCTTATGCATTGGCGGGAGTTTCCCTGATGATGCGGCAAAAATTCCAGGAAGCTTTGCCTTTTTTTGAAAAAGGTGTCCCTTTAACGAATGAGAACTTAGCTTTAAAATCTCAGTTTTACTCTTATATGGCCGACTGTTATTACAATCTCGATAGTGTGCAGCAGGCTTTTTCCTTGTTTGACGAGGTTTTGAAAATCAATCCTAACGATATATTGGTACTCAATAACTATGCTTATTATTTGTCTTTGAGGGGAGAAAATTTAGGACTGGCGGAGAATATGAGTTCACGGGCTGTGGCTATGGAAGCGGATAATCCTACTTATCTGGATACTTATGCCTGGGTGCTGTATAAACGCGGAGATTATTCTCAAGCTAAGTTTTATATCAAATTGGCTATTGAGAAGTCGAAAGAGCCTTCCGACGTTCTATATGAACATTACGGCGATATATTGTTCCGGATGGGAGAAAAAGAAGAAGCGATGAAAATGTGGAAGAAAGCATTAGAATTGAACCCTGATGCAGCTATTGAATTAAGGGAAAAAATTAATACGGGGATTTTACCTGAATAATGGAAACGGGCAGAATGAAAATACATCATTTTTTATTATTCGGAATATGTTTTTTGGTCCTTTCTTGTCAGTCTGTGGTAAAGATAGCGGTCAAGAAAGATATTCCCGGCATCTCCGAGAATAAATTGATGAAGAATATAGCCGTTAATGAATTGGCTTATCGTTCGGTGTTTGTGAAAAGAATGGATGTTGTTCTGAAAAGCGGGAAAGGCTCCAATAATTTCAGGGCTACTTTGAAAATTCAGAGGGACAGCTTTATGCAGTTCTCCGTCAATGCTCCCCTGGGAATCGAGGTGGCGAGAGTGTTGTTGACACCGGACAGTGTAAAGTTTGTCGATATCTATCACAAAAAGTATTTTTTTGCCGATTACGGCTATTTTTACGACAAATATGACGTGCATTTAAGTTATGACTGTATTCAGAACATTCTGACGAATACTTTTTTTAATTTTGAAATGTGTGGAGGAGGCGCAGGTAAAATAAAGAAATTTAAGCTCGACAGAACGGATACAGGATACGAACTTTTTACGGTGGAGGAAAGAGCTTTAAGCAGGAAAATTAAAAAATTATATAAAAAGAAAAGAAAGAATAAGGATTTTATGCTGGTCTTGCAGAAAATACTGATTGACCCGCAAACTTTCCGTCCTTTGTCCTTATCGCTTGAAGATATCGAAGAGGATATGGGTATAGGGGTGAATTATGCTGATTTTAAGGAAATTTCCGGAAGAGTTTTTCCTGGAAAGATAGTTTTTAATTTATATTCTGAACAAAATAAAACCTCTGTGGAACTTAAATTCCAGAAGATAGAATTCGATGTGCCGGTGGAAGCTAATCTGAGAATATCCTCTAAATACAAAAGAATGCAATAAAACATGAGTTTTAAAATATTTATACTATCTCTTTTTCTTTATTTTTTCTGTGCGAATGTAGCAGCCCAGTCTGTAAAACAGATTAAAACCGAAAAAGAAAAATGCGAAAAGGAAATTTCTTATTTGAATAAATTATTGAAAGAATCGGATAAGAATAAGTCTGTTTCGATCGGTAAGTTGAATATTCTACAGGAAAAAATCGTTCAGAGTCAGAAATTACTGAATTCCCTGGATCAGGAATTGAAGCTTTTGCAAGCTGGGATTTATGCAAACGAAAAGAGGATTGCTGAATTGGAGAAGGAAAAAAAAGCGATGCTCCAGTTATATGAAAAATTAATATACAATAGTTGGAAAAAAAGGAATAAGACGAATAAACTGATGTTTATTTTTTCTTCATCGGATTTTAATCAGGCATATAATCGGTTTAAATATTTCCAGCAAACTCAGGAATATTCCGGAAGGCAGTTGGAATTGATCCGTCAGGTAAACGATTCGTTAAATTTGAAAAATCAGACTTTGAAAAATTTGATGGATAGTAAAAACCAGATTTTATTGTCTATCAGCGAAAAAAATAAAGAATTAGAAAAGGAAAAAATAAGTGAAAAGCAATATATAGCTGAATTACAGCAGAAGAATAAAGAATTGCAGAGAAAATTACAGAAGGAAGAACAAAAGCGTCAGAAATTAGCTAAAGATTTGAGCAAATTAATTGCCGGTCAAAATAAAAATTCCGGTTCGGGATCTTCTACGAAATATAAAATGACCCCTGAGGAAAAACTGGTATCGGATCAATTTTATGCCAATAAAGGAAAATTACCATGGCCTGTCACTCAGGGATTAGTGGTCCGAAAGTTTGGGATACATTCCGATGCTTTGCACAGTAATGTGAAGCGTTTTTCAGATGGCATCGATATTCTTACTTTAAAAGATGCAGATATACGTGCTGTATTTCAAGGGACAGTGACGTTTATTTCTTATAATTTTAATACCAATTATGTGGTCTTTATTCGTCATGGTGATTATGTTTCTATGTATATTAATGTGGTGGATTTGAAAGTGAAAAAAGGAGATAAAGTGAATACAAAGGATGTTATAGGAAAAGTGGGATATGATCCGGAAAACGGAAGTGTATTGTATTTTCAGATTTGGAAGAATCAACAGAAAGAAAATCCTCAACTTTGGTTGGCAAAATAGAAAGATAAAATTGAATGAAAACTATTATGGGTAAGAATTGATCCTGTCGGTTTTATCTGAAAACTACAGGAACAAAATTTTGTTAATTAATTATTCTCTTACTCTTGTATAGGCTTGTATATTCAAAATATTTTAATAATTTCGCTATCAAAGGAGGAGTATAGGAGAGAAATTTCCGGTATAGAAGGTCATATCTGAGGTACAAGAGATTGGGTATGGTGTAAGTGTGAAAATGGAGGGCTAAAAAATTTATTAAAGAAAAAGGTTTAGTTTGTTTAGATACCATCTTTTGTTTTCGGGTGTTAGTTTTATAAATTATTCTGATTGGAAGCTCTGTCGAAGAAAATAGTCTCGGTAGGTTAAACGGAGAACATGACGAATTTTGAAGATTTGACTTTCGGAATGGAAAAAAGGGTAAAAGGGTAAACCTTTCTGTAAGGAAATAGTAATATAATCTGAAAGAAGAACCGAAGCATCGATTGTAAAATCTTTAATCAGATAGAAGCAAATGGATTGAAAATAGGTCCTGATGCATGATATAGCATTCAACAGTAAGGGATAAGAAATTTGAAAGTATAACATGACACTCTAAATCCTTAAGGATTGATTATAACGCAACTATGTTCAATAATTTTTATATAAAGCTTGGTAATGAATAAGTTAGAGATTTCGATATCATCGGAAATTAGTAATATAGTGAAAATCGAGAATTTTATCGAAAGTTTCACGGTTCATTTCAATTTATCTCCTGAATTATATGGAAAAATCAGTTTATCTGTAATTGAAGCGGTGAATAATGCAATATTGTCCGGTAATAAAAGAGATCCGAAGAAAAAGGTTACTTTAATAGCGGAAAAAACGGGAAAACAATTCCGGGTAAAGGTGAGTGACGAAGGGGATGGTTTCGATTACAGTGTAATACCCGATCCTACACTTCCTGACAATATTACAAAAGTTGCAGGCAGAGGATTATATCTGATGAAGACCTTGTCGGATGAATTGATTTTTGAAAACGGGGGAGCTACCGTCAACTTGATATTTAATTTATAGGCGGAGCGTATGGAGTTTCTCATAGAGTATATTTACTTTTTCGTGCCGGTGTAGGGATTATTTTGAACATAGTGAAGTTAAAGCGCTTTTTCGAATATAGAAGCATTAGATAGATAAGGATGAAAGATATTTTATTTTATAAAGAAGGAGTGAAAGAATTTCCTTCTTTTTTTTCCGAACCACTCATCATTCGATGGTTGGAGGCTATATCGAAATATTATCGAAAAACTTTAGGAAGTCTCAATTTTATTTTTTGTGACGATGCTTATATACTTTCAGTGAACCGACAATATTTGCAGCACGATTACTATACAGATGTAATCACTTTTGATTATTGCAAGGGGGACAGGCTTTCGGGAGATGTTTTTATCAGCCTGGACACTGTCCGGTCGAATGCTGAAAGTTTTCAGGTTGCTTTTGAAGAAGAGTTTCATAGAGTGATATGCCATTCAGTGCTTCATTTAATCGGTTTTAAGGATAAAACGGATAAGGATAGTGTGGAAATGCGACGGAATGAAAATAATTGCTTAGAGTTGCTTAAATCATTATAAAAATGAGTCTATTGCCGGATTATGATATAATAGTGGTAGGAGCCGGTCATGCCGGATGTGAAGCAGCGTGTGCTGCGGCTCATTTAGGTTCTCGTACGCTTTTGATCACCCTCGATATGAATAAAATTGCTCAGATGTCTTGCAATCCTGCGATAGGAGGTATAGCAAAAGGGCAGATAGTAAGGGAAATCGATGCTTTAGGGGGTATGACGGGCATTGTAACCGACCGGAGTTCCATTCAATTTCGGATGCTTAATCTTTCTAAAGGTCCGGCTATGTGGAGTCCCCGGGCTCAATGCGACCGGATGAAATTTTCTTCTAATTGGCGCGATATTCTCGAAAATACAGAATTATTGGATATTTGGCAGGATGATGTGGTCGAACTTATTATCGGTGAAGAAGGGATCGAAGGGGTAAAAACTTCTTTAGGAGTTTCTTTTTATGCTTCCAGGGTCATTCTGACCAACGGTACTTTTTTAAATGGGCTGATGCATGTCGGGCTCGTCAGTTTTCCTGGAGGGCGTATATCCGAACCTTCTTCTTACGGCTTAACCGCACAATTGAAGGAATTAGGTTTTGAAAGCGGAAGAATGAAAACCGGTACGCCTGTCCGTATCGACGGGCGAAGCATCGATTTTTCCAAATTGACGTTACAGGACGGTGAAAACGATTTCCATCGGTTTTCTTTTATCCATTATGACTATCATAATGATTTGATTCACAGACCTTGTTATATGGCTTATACCAATGAAGCGGTTCATGAGGTTTTAAAGCAAGGATTTAAAGACAGTCCACTTTTTAACGGGACTATTCAAAGTATCGGTCCACGTTATTGTCCCAGTATTGAAACAAAATTGAATACTTTTGCCGATAAAACTTCACATCACTTATTTCTGGAGCCTGAAGGAGAAACCACCAATGAATTTTATCTGAACGGGTATTCTTCCTCCTTACCGTGGGATGTACAATTAAGAGGCCTGCGATTAATCGAAGGATTTGAAAAAGTAAAAATTTTCCGTCCTGGTTATGCAATAGAATACGATTATTTTCCGCCTACTCAGTTAACGCATACCCTGGAAACCAAAAAAATCAGAGGATTGTATTTTGCTGGTCAGATAAACGGTACGACGGGTTACGAAGAAGCTGCAGCCCAAGGTTTGATGGCGGGTATCAATGCTCATTTATCGTTGCATTCGTCTGGCCCATTTATTTTGAGACGGGATGAAGCGTATATAGGAGTATTGATCGATGATTTGGTTACCAAAGGGGTAGATGAACCTTATCGAATGTTTACTTCCCGTGCTGAATATCGCATTTTGTTGCGACAAGATGATGCAGATAGTCGATTGACTCCTAAAGGTTTTGAAATTGGATTAGTTAATCAAGAAAGACATAATATATTTATAGATAAAATTGAAAAGCGCAATTTGCTGATCGATTATCTTCAAAATTTGAGTATCAAACCTGAACAAATCAATGCTTTTTTGGCGTTGAATGCTTCCTCGCCTTTACGGCAGGGAGTAAAATTGATAGAGATACTCGTTCGTCCATCTATCAGTTTGAAAGCTCTCTTAGAAACCCTTCCGTCCCTCCAAGAATTTATCGAGCAACATCAAATTCGGGAGGAAATTATTGAAGCGGCTGAAATTGCGGTAAAGTATTCCGGTTATATCGAACGGGAAAAAATGTTGGCAGATAAACTATCCCGTTTGGAAAATCTGGTTATTGCCGGTAAATTCAATTACGAAGAACTGTCGAATCTTTCTATTGAAGCCAGACAAAAATTGTCAAAAATTCAACCGAGAACCATTGGGCAAGCTTCAAGAATCAGTGGAGTATCGCCTGCTGATATTAATGTTCTTTTGATATTGATGGGAAGATAAGAATCGATGTTTCACGTGGAACATTAAAAAATGTGCGAAGAGGTGTTTTTAAGATAAATAAGATTACGCATTATGAAAAAGGTAGAAGGAAATATTATAGATATTAATAACCGAAGGATTTTCCCGGGCGTGATTACGCTAAACGAAGAAGGCTTGATTTCTTCTATCGATGAAAATGATCAAAAGTATGACCATTATATTTTGCCGGGTTTTATCGATGCCCATGTTCACATTGAAAGTTCGATGTTGATTCCCGAAGAATTTTCCAAGCTGGCTATTCGGAAAGGTACTGTAGCTATTGTAACCGATCCGCATGAAATCGCCAATGTTTTAGGAATGGAAGGAATTTATTTTATGATGGAGAATAGTCGGTTTTCGGATATAAAAATGTTTTTTACTATTCCTTCTTGTGTGCCTTCCACACCGTTCGATTCTTCCGGTAGTTGTCTTTCTGCTTCGGATGTGAAAGAACTTCTGCAAACGGATCGGTTTATAGGGCTTTCTGAAATGATGAATGTACCCGGAGTGATTCATGAAGACCCGGAAGTAATGCAAAAAATTGCATTTACCCGTCAAAAGGGATTGATTATCGATGGCCATGCTCCAGGCCTGAAAGGAGAGGAATTAAGAAAATATGTAGAAGCTGGGATAACTACAGATCATGAATGTATAACCTTGGAAGAAGCTTTAGAAAAGATCCGGGCAGGCATGAAAATTCTCATCCGAGAAGGAAGTGCTGCTAAAAATTTTGAGGCGCTTAAATCTTTAATTACTTTATATCCCGAAAATGTGATGTTTTGTACGGATGATTCTCATCCGGGTGATCTCATCCAGGACGGCCATATCGATAAAATGGTAAAACGTGCTATTGCAGAAGGTTTCGATTTGTTCGATGTTTTGAGAATTGCCTGTATCAATCCGGCTTTACATTATAAGTTGAATGTAGGATTGTTGAAGAAAGGAGATCCGGCAGATTTTATTTTAGTCAAGGATTTAAAAACTTTTGATGTTATTTCCGTATATATAGCAGGGAAGGAAAAATATAATATGAACGGGAATATGGATTTTCCGAGAGAAAGGGTAAATATAGTATATCCTAATTTGTTTCAACGAGAAAAAATTGGAATTTCCGAATTAGTAAAACCGGTTAAAGATCGCTTGATTTGTATTCAGGTTATGAATCATGAAATTATTACCGGTAAAATTGTTTTTCCGCTGTCCCGGCCTTTGGCTAATTTGGAATCGGATATAAGTAGGGATATTTTGAAAATTGTTTATTTGAACAGATATCATCATAATTCTCCGCAAATTGCATTTATTCATGGGATCGGTTTAAAACGAGGGGCATTTGCTAGCAGTATATCTCACGATTCACACAATATTATTGCAGTGGGAACAAATGATGAAGAGCTTACAAAAGCAATCAATAAAGTAATCGATGAAAAAGGAGGTCTAGCCGTTGTAGATGGAAAAAGGATGATGAGTTTACCTTTACCGATAGCGGGCATCATTACACAGCGGAAAGGGGAGGAGGTTGCGCAGGTATGGGAAAGCCTGATCAATTCGTTGAAAGAGATGGGATGTTGTCTGGAATCTCCTTTTATGACTTTATCATTTATGGCTTTGATTGTTATTCCGGAATTGAAAATCGGAGAAAAAGGATTGTTTGAATATAGCCGTTTCAATTTTATATCCGGATAAGAGGAGAGAATTTTTTTTCGAATTTTATTTGTTTATAAGGGATGGATTTATGGAAAATATAAGGTTATGGCTTTATATGATGAAAATTTAAGAAAGAAAGTAAGCGAACTTCCGACAGCTCCAGGGGTGTATCAATATTTTGATTCATCGGGAGAAATTATATACATCGGTAAAGCAAAAAATCTAAAACACAGAGTTTTATCCTATTTAAACAAAAGTAATCAGTCGAATAAAACCCGGATTTTGGTCGATCGCATAGCAGATCTGCGATATATAGTGGTCAATAGCGAGCAGGATGCTTTGTTATTGGAAAATAATCTGATTAAAAAATATAAACCCAAGTATAATATTTTACTGAAAGACGATAAAAGTTATCCTTGGATATGTATTAAAAAAGAACCGTATCCCAGAGTTTTTATTACCCGCCGTTATGTCCATGACGGTTCGGAATATTTCGGTCCATACACTTCCGGGCGATTTGCTTACATTTTAATATCGTTGATCAAATCCTTATTCAAACTGAGGACCTGTAATTTGGCATTAAATGAAAAATCCATATGCAATCGAAAGTTCAAGGTTTGCCTGGAATATCATATTGGAAACTGTCCCGCTCCTTGTATCGGAAGAATAAAAGAACAGGAATATAATGAATTTATCACTCAGGTGAGAAATATCCTGAAGGGGAATCTTTCTTCTGTAATCGAGGTCATGACGCATAAGATGAAAGCGTATGCCCAAGCCATGAATTTCGAAGAAGCCCAGCAAATGAAAGAGGCCCTGGAAGCTATAAAAAACTATCAGGCGAAATCTACTATTGTGCGGACAACCATTAACGATACGGATGTATTTTCTTATTTGGAGGATGAAAAGTATGCCTATGTCAATTATCTCCGCATTGTTCACGGAGCGGTGGTACAGGTGCATACTATCGAGTTGGAGAAAAAAATCGAGGAAGAAAAAGAAGCCCTATTGTCTTTTGCTATATATGAGATCCGGCAATTTGTAAAAAGTACTTCTAAAGAAATTATCGTTCCTTTTTTGCCGGATGTCAAAATGGAAGGCATAGCTTATGTCGTACCTCAGCGGGGAGATAAAAAACAGTTATTGGAATTGTCGGAAAGAAATGTTTCTTATTTCAAATTGGACAGGGAGAGACAAAGAAATATGAATAAGAAAGAAGATTCTGTCTTTAATATATTGAAAACCATTAAGTTAGAGCTAAAATTACCTACTTTACCCCATCGGATCGAATGTTTTGACAATTCAAATATTCAAGGTACGAATCCAGTGGCAGCCTGTGTAGTTTTTATCGATGGTAAGCCGGCTAAGCGGGAATACCGGAAGTTCCACGTGAAAACTGTTGTCGGAGCGAATGATTTTGCTTCTATGGAAGAAATTGTTTATCGTCGTTATAGCCGGGTCTTGAATGAAGGAACGGAATTGCCCGATTTAATCGTTGTCGATGGAGGAAAGGGACAAATACATTCGGCTATAAATAGTTTGAAGAGGCTGGGTCTTTACGGTAAAATTCCACTGATAGGTTTAGCCGAGCGCATGGAGGAAATTTATTTTCCCGAAGATAAAGATCCTTATCTGTTGGCAAAAAATTCTATATCCTTAAAAACATTGATGCATATCCGGGATGAAGCCCACCGCTTTGGGATCACCTTTCATCGTAAATTACGGACAAAAGCACAGGTAAAAAGTGTTTTAAATGAAATTAAAGGTATAGGTGAAAGTACTGAAACTGCTCTTTTACAGAATTTTAAGACAGTAGAATCTATAAAATCAAAGACAATCGAGGAACTGTCAGCAGTAATCGGTAAGAAAAGAGCCGATATAGTTTACCGATTTTTTCATCCGGAGTAAATAATGCAATAGATTCTGGTTTGGATCACTTGAAGAAAAGATTTAAGAAGACAGAATAAAAAAGCGGAACCTGAATTTTCCAATCCTATGGGTCGAAATTCGATTCCGCTTTAGAGTATTTCAAAAATACAAGATTATTTTTTTCCGAGTATCCGATTATATTCGTTAGGATCGGCTAATATAGCGATGGCTTTGCCGACTTCTTCGTCATGATTCATTTTGTATTGAATGACTCCCTCCAGGTAGTAATAACGTTGGATAAACTGTTCCGTCAGGAAAGATATAATTTCGTCTTTGAAAAGATTCATATCCCGGTCTACGGAATGATTAAAGCTATTCTTTAATTTTTCAATCTCTTCCTTGTTGCTTTCATAATATTTTTCCGCTTTAGCCGTTTCCACCAGCTTTTCCAAGGTACGTTGGGATGCTGTTTCATAACTGAAATTTTTATTTTTCAGATATTCTTTAAACTGTTCATAAATCTCGTCTGTAACTTTAAAGTCGTTTAAATCAGGTAATTGTGGATTTTTAAGTGCGTAACTATTGATGAAATCAAAGGTAAGGTCCTGTAAAACAAGTTCTTGGGTTATGCGTGCATATTCAGTAGGTTCTATTTTTAAATCGGGTGTAATGCCTCCTCCGTCATAGACTTTCCGTCCGTTTTTCGTCGTATATTCCGTTATAAGCGAATCGGGCACTTTACCGACGCTTCCGTCTGCATTCCGGTGGGTATAATCCAAGGCCTGGATACATCTCCCACTAGGGATATAATATTTGGCTGTAGTAACCTTTAATTTGGTGTTGTAGGCTAAATCCCGGACCGTTTGCACGAGTCCTTTGCCGAAGGATCTTTCGCCTATTAAAACGGCTCTGTCGAGATCCTGAAGAGCTCCTGAAACGATTTCAGCCGCAGAAGCGGAGCCGCGATCTATCAGAACGGCTAACGGCATATCCGGAGCGATGGGATTATGACTTGCCTTATATTCTTTATCCCATTGTTTTACTTTACCTTTGGTATCTACTACTTTAGAGTCTTTTGGGACAAAATAGTTGACGATGTCCACCGCTTGGTCCAGTAAACCGCCGGAATTGCCTCTTAAGTCCAAAATCAGGGATTGGGCTCCTTTGTTTTTAAGCTCGATGAGCGCTTTTCTTACATCTGCAGCAGACTTATCCGTAAAGCTGGATAAGAAAATATAGCCTGTCGAGTCATTCACCAAACTATAGTAAGGAACGCTGGGTAATTGAATCTTTTCCCGGATTGCTTTTTTTTCCAACGGTTTGGAATGAAATTCCCTTTGGATTTTGATCGTAATTTCTTTTCCAGGCTGTCCTTTTAACATAGCGCTGACTTCTTCGGTATTTTTACCTTTGGTGGAATTTCCGTCGATGGCCAGAATGACGTCACCGGGCAGGAGTCCGGCTTTGTCTGCAGGGGAGTTTTTATAAGGTTCCCGGATGATGACCTGATCGCCTTTTTTGCTGATCACAGAGCCTATGCCCGCATATTCGCCGGTAGTCATAATTTTGACATCTTCCATTTCGGATTCAGGATAATACACGGTATAAGGATCGAGGGATTTCAGCATTTCTTTGATGCTTGTCCCTACCAACTCTTCGGGTTTGATTTCGTCTACATAAAACATGTTTACATCCCGGAAAAGGGTAGCATAAATATTCAATTGCTTGCTGATTTCAAAATTTTTGTCATCGCTTTTTAAGGCCGTCAATCCGCAAATGATACCGATACAGGTGATTGCTGCAAATAGTATTTTTTTTGTCTTCATTTATATGTTATATTACTTGGTTATATTACCGTTTCTTCATTTAATTAACGAAAATACGATTTATAATTGAAAATTGAAAATGCTATATTGAAAATTAGGAATTCCTTAAGCCGGATTTCATATTTTTAAGGTACCGGGTCATAGCCACTGCCTCCCCAGGGATGACAACGCAACAATCGTTTGATAGCCAGCCATAAACCTTTCACCGGACCGTATTTGCGGATTGCTTCGGAAGCATATTGGGAACAAGTGGGGACATACCGGCAACTGGGAGGTTTTAAAGGCGATAAGCAGCATTGGTAAAATTTAATAGGTAGAAGCAACACAAAGACCAAAAAACGTTTGATGTATTGCATAACTGGCATAATTTAAGAAGTGAGAGCGAATTTGTGCTGTATTTTTTGAAGTGCAGCTTTAAGGGCTTTGTCGGTTTTTAAAAAATCCGGAAGGCGGTTATCTAAAAAGATAAACAGAATATCCAAAGTTTGTCCCCCTGCCATCGACTGATAGAGGTCCTTTTTATTCAAGCGATAAGCTTCTCTGGTCAGGCGTTTGATCCGATTTCTTTGAACTGCCCGTTTAAACCTTTTTTTGCTGACACTGATGGCTATTCTTGCCGGATATTCCCCTGGAAGCGATGATTTTTTTACAATGATCCGATAGGGATATTTCACAAAGCTGATCTCAGAAGTCAACAGTTCTTCGATGAGAGTTTTACTGCATAAACGTTCTGATTTGCCGAGTGAATACATGAGGGGAGAAGTAAAGGAAACCGGAATAAGTCGAAAGTCTTCCAAATTTGCTCGACGATGTGAGGCGGAAGACTTTCGATATTTTCGGTTCCGATTATTTGATCTTGTTTTCTTTGTTGTATCGTTTGATAAACTCTTCAATAGCCATCGTCATAGAAGGACATTGTGGAGTGGGGGCTTTTATGTCTAACCGTAAACCCGCTTCTTCGACCGCTATTGCAGTGGCAGGCCCGAAAGCTGCTATGACGGTGGTATCCTGTACGAAATCAGGAAAATTCTGAAATAAAGACTTTATGCCCGAAGGGGTATAAAAAGCGATAATATCGTACTCTTTCAGATTTTTGATGTCGCTCAGGTCACTGGCTACGGTTTTATAAAGAATGGCTTTGGTGTATTTGAGGTTTAATTGATCCAATAAACCAGGTATATTTTCTTTGTGAATATCGGAGAGCGGAACCAGAAAATTCTCTGTTTTGTGTTTCAGGAGAATTTTGGTCATATCGTCTACTTTTTTATCCCCGTAGAAAATTTTTCTTTTCCGATAGACAATGTATTTCTGTAAATAAAATGCTATGGATTCTGAAATACAAAAATACTTCATCGTATCCGGTACCGTAACCCTTAATTCTCCGCAAATTCTGAAAAAATGATCTATTGCCGTACGGCTAGTGAAAATAATAGCCGTATGATCCAGAATATTGATGCGTTCCTGACGAAATTCTTTGGCTGTCACTCCTTCCACTTTTATAAAAGGACGGAATTCCAGCTTCAAACCGTATTTTTCGGCTAATTCTGAATAGGGAGATTTCTCTGTTGCCGGCTGAGGCTGTGATACGAGTATCTTTTTTATCTTCAAAGCAGTAAAGTTTTAAATTAATACCCATTTTATTACGCCACTAATTTATACAAAACCAGAAGTGGCATGATTTCGAGGGCACAAAGGTACAAAATCATATACAAAATTGAAACCCTATAGGAGAATAATATTTCTAGCCAACGTACAATTTTAACAATGAAAAACAAAGATATACCTAAGATAACGATTTTTAAAAGCTGTTCCGCAGCAAAGTTATGCACGAAAAATGAGGCAATTATGAAAGGGGAAACGAGCAAGCCGATGAGGGAATGAAAGGTCCAGAGGTTAACGATAACCTCATCGGCCAGAGCTTTCGAATTGAAAGTCCAACCTAACAAACGAACCAGTAAAAGAAGTAAAAAATGGTAAGCCGATAGACCGGTAAAAAGATATAAAGTGTAAATGTTCAGATATTCCCCCCAGGCGATATAGGAAATAAAAACAGCCAGTACGGCGACCGATAGGGTGAGGGAAAGCAGATAATATACCAAATTGGGCAAAATGCCTTCATTGAGAATTGTCTCTGTTTTTTTTCGTTTGATCACTGCAAGCAATAAGTGATAGAATATATCTTTTCCTCTTAAACGGATAAATGAAAAAATAATGATGAATGAGAGGGTAAAGATCAGGTCCCCCAAGAGGTGATTGTTGCTTTTCAAAGGGGTAAAAGGCATATAATGATGGGTGTAAGAAACGATTTCGAACGTGTCGGCAAAGAAATCGCTCCTCCCCGGAAAAACGGTATCCCCGGATAGGTATGCGGGAGAAGAGGGAATGCCGGATATAGTATCGGTTGTCGCCGAAGGTATTGCTTTCATAGACCTTTTTGTTATTCGGCCGGCCTTTATGCTGAAATCATGGTTTGCAATAAGGCCGGGCGCTTAGGTATTTTTAATGTGCTTCGAACCAATTTTCACCAAAACCTGTACTGACCGTTAATGGAACGGATAATTTGACGACATGTTCCATACAGTTGGTCACCAGGCTTTTTAGCAGATATTGTTCGGATTTATGGCATTTGAAGTTCAGTTCGTCGTGGACTTGAATGATCATTCTGGATAAAAGGCCTTCTTCCTGAATCCTTTTATGAATGCAGATCATGGCCATTTTAATGATATCTGCAGCGGATCCCTGTATGGGGGCATTGATAGCGTTTCGTTCAGCCATTCCCCTGACTACGGCATTCCGGGAATTGATATCCCTCAGGTAGCGTCGTCGTCCCATGATGGTTTCTACATATTCTTTTTTGCGGGCTTTTTCCACCGATTCTTCCATGTATTTTTTGACTCCGGGATAGAGTTCAAAATAACCGTCGATCAATTCCTTTCCTTCTTTCCGGCTGATGCGCAGTCTTTCGGCCAGTCCCCAGGCCGAAATGCCGTAAATAATGCCGAAGTTAGCAGTTTTTGCCCGACGGCGCATTTCACCGGTGACTTCTTCTAAAGGCACATGGTATATTTTGGAAGCCGTAGCCGTATGAATGTCGATGCCATGGTTAAAAGCATTGATTAACTCTTTATCCTGACTCAGATGAGCCATCAATCGAAGCTCGACCTGAGAGTAGTCGGCCGAAAAGAAAATATAATCCTTATCGCCGGTAATAAAAGCCTTACGAATTTTTCTACCCTCTTCGGTACGGATGGGGATGTTCTGTAAATTGGGGTTCAGACTGCTTAAGCGGCCTGTCGCTGCTTCGGCCTGATTAAAATGAGTGTGTATTTTTCCGGTTTCCGGATCGATGAAGGTGGGGAGTACTTCGGTATAGGTGGTCACCAGCTTTTTGAGTCCCCGGTAATCTAATATTTTAGTAACGATAGGATGTTCGTCCTCCAGCTTGACCAGGACCTGTTCGGAAGTACTGTATTGACCGGATTTCGTTTTTTTGTGATTGCTGTCTATTTTCAGTTTATCGAAGAGTATTTCACCTAATTGTTTAGGAGAGCTGATGTTAAATTCCTGGCCTGCCAGATCGAAGATTTCCTTTTCGATGAGACGGATGCGTTCATTCAATTCCGAGGATATATTGTTCAATTCATCGCAATCGATGCTGACCCCCTCGTATTCCATATTTGCCAAAACGAAAACCAGGGGCATTTCGATTTCGTTGAATAAAGCCAGAAGGCCTGTTTGTTGAAGATCCTGACATAATTTATCGCGCAATTGGAAGATAACGTCTGCTTTTTCGGTATAATCATTGTCTTCCGCCACATCCTCGTCGAACTGGAGGGTGAGTTGCTGTTCTTCTTTCGATTTGTTACCGGAGAGTTTATAATTCAGGTATTCCAGGGCTATGCGGCTTAAATCGTGCGACATATCGGGGTGCAGGACGTAATGAGCGATTTTAATGTCGAAGATGTCGTTCCGGACCAAAATGCCGGCTCTTTTGAGCCAGATGATGTCATTTTTGGTATCGGATGATATCAGTGTTTTGCTTTCATCTTCAAATAACTCCTTGAACTGCAAAATGGTGTGAAGGGCTTCTTCGGGTTTGGACGACAGGCTGATACAGCTAACCTCGTGTAAACGGAAACAGAAACAAAGATGAGAAGGCCAGGAAGTATATAAGGTTCCCGTTTTGAAAACAGCATGCATGGCAAAAAGATCTGCCTGTTTCAGTTCATCGAGCAACCCTCCGATATCTTTGCTTCTATCGGTATAGCTGACTTTCATATCGGATAATTGTTCCGAGGTATCCTCTTCTATTTCAGTGTTCAACACCCTTTTGGTCAGTGAAAATAGCTCCAATTCTTTAAATATCGGTTCTAATACTTTGACGTCCAGATGTTTTTTTATCAAATCCTGCGGTACGATATCCGTAGGTACTTCGGTACAGATGGTGACCAGCGTGCGGGATAAATGGACCGTCGGCTGGCATTCCAATAGATTTTGACGCTGTTTGCCCTTCAATTCATCGATATGAGCGTAAATTCCGTCGATATCGCCGTATTTGTATACTAAGGAAGCTGCACTTTTCGGACCGATACCGGAACACCCGGGAACATTATCGGCGGTATCGCCCATCAATCCCAAAATATCGATAACCTGGTCTACCCGTTCGATGCCGAAATGGTCCAATACTTCAGGAATGCCCCAAACTTCCGATTTATTGCCTGAACGTCCGGGCTTGTACATGAAAACTTTTTCACTGACTAGTTGAGCATAATCTTTGTCGGGAGTGATCATGTAGACGGTATAGCCTTCTTTTTCCGCTTTTTTTGCCAGAGTACCGATGAAATCGTCGGCTTCGTAACCGGGCGCTTCGATACAGGAAATCCCCAGGCCGGCAATAATTTTTTTTATATACGGGATCGATTTTCTCAAGTCCTCCGGCATGGGCGGACGCTGGGCCTTATAAGGTTCATACATTTCATGTCTGAAAGTAGGACCTTCGGGATCGAAAACAACCGCGATATGGGTAGGTTTTTCCAATTCAAGCAATTCTATCAAAAAATTGCAGAATCCGAAAGTGGCCGAGGTATTTATGCCCGTCGTAGTGATCCGGGGGTTGTTGATAAAAGCATAATAGGAACGATATATTAATGCATAGGCATCCAGTAGGAATAATGTTTTGAAATCCGACATGACTCTTAGTTAAATTATAACGCGTTAAAAAGACAGTTTTATGAATCTTATAAATCCACCACAAAGATAGAAAATAAAACAGTCATTTATAGACTGCAGGAAAGCAATTAGGAGGTTAAGCATTGAGAAAAAAAGAGAAATCGGTGGGGTTAAAATGTATAATCTATAACAAAATCTCAGATTATTGAAGAAATTTAACGGATTTCGGAAAAATTATCGGACGAAATATTGGTGGAAATTCATTTGTTCGTATATTTGTGGCCATAAAACAGAGAGAAATGAAATCATTTTGGAATGCATATTATTTTTATTTTTACTTTTTTAGCAGAAGGTAAAGGGCTTCCGTATGATTTTATAAACGATAAAGTGGCCCTGAATGATTTCAGGGCTTTTTTAATATCAGGCAGAATGACAAAGTATTTTCGATTTAGCAACTGGTTTTATTTTTACTTCTACTTTTATGATCGAAAGAGTAGCCGGAAGCTGTATATTTTGTCCTGAATGGATATGAATGAATAAGTGAACCCCGGCATATGTCCGGGGTTTTTTATTAAGATACAATTTAAGAAAAATAGATATGACGAAGATTGCAATTCAAGGGGTACACGGATGTTTTCACGAACAGGCAGCCCGGTTGTTTTATGGGAATCGGATAGAGGTATGTGAATGTTTGAATTTTGAAGAGTTGTTTATGTGTTTGGACCGGCAAAAAGCTACGGGAGCGATCATGGCTATCGAAAATACTGTGGCGGGCGGACTTTTGCCGAATTATTCCCTTTTGCACAAATATGGGAGAAAGATAAAAGGCGAAGTATTTTTACATATACAGCAAAATCTGATGGCTTTGCCAGGGCAACATATCGAAGAGCTTACCGAAGTACATTCGCATTATATGGCCATAGCCCAGACCCGTGAATTTTTTAAGCAGTATCCCCATATCCGTTTGGTGGAATCGGAAGACACGGCTAAAAGTGCTGCCGATATTGCAGCCAAGGGAGAAAAGGGAGTAGGGGCTATCGCTTCGGAATTGGCAGCGGAATTGTTCGGATTGGAAATATTGCAGGCAGGAATCGAGACCCACAAGCAAAATTATACCCGTTTCCTGATTCTGGACGATCATATCGAAGTTTCGGAAAAAGATATCGATAAATCCTCCATATGTTTCACTTTGCCGCATAAGAGGGGAAGTTTATCGCAAGTGTTGTCGATATTTGCTTTTTACGATTTGAATTTGACCAAGATACAATCTTTGCCGATACCGGGGAAAGAATGGCAGTATTTTTTCTATGTGGATTTGAAATTTGAAGATTATGGACATTATCAGGATGCTATTCATGCTGTGACACCTCTTTTGGAGGACATTACGGTGATGGGAGAATATAAAAGTTATTGTTGAAGGGATATCTGTGCTATATGAGGAAATGGATATTCTTTAAAGTATAAAAAATGTCGGATGTTAAATATTAGAATATGATGATCATAAAACCCGCCGATCGGACAAATAGTGTCAGTGAATACTATTTTTCGAAGAAATTACAGGAAATTGAAAAGATGAATCAGCAAGGACCGGCAGTGATTAACCTGGGAATCGGAGCGCCCGACAGGATGCCGCCGGAAGAAGCCGTCCTGACCCTGGTTAAAGAAGCTCAGAATCCGGCCAATCATGCTTATCAGAGCTATAAGGGCATTGCCGCGCTGAGGGAAGGATTTGCAGATTGGTATAAGAAGTATTATGAGGTGGAAATGGATCCCGCAACGGAAATCCAACCGCTTGCCGGTTCGAAAGAAGGGATTTTATTGTTGTCTCTGGCTTTTTTAAATAAGGGAGATCGGGTTTTAGTTCCCAATCCTGGCTATCCTACTTATTCCTCAGCTTCTTTATTGACCGAAGCAGAAATTGTATCTTACGATCTGAAGGAAGAAAACGGTTGGTTGCCGGATTTCGAGCAACTGGAAAAGATGGATTTAAAGCGGGTAAAGATGATGTGGACCAATTATCCGAATATGCCTACCGGAGCCAGGGCCAGCCGGGAATTATATGAAAAACTGGTAGAGTTCGGGATGAAACATCGTATTCTGATATGCAACGATAATCCTTATAGCTTTATTCTGAATGAAGAGCGGTTGAGTATATTGAGTGTTCCGGATGCCAGAAAATGTTGCGTAGAACTGAATTCGCTCAGCAAAGCGCATAATATGTCGGGCTGGCGGATCGGAATGATAGCGGGGGATGCTGAAGTGATAGCTAATGTTTTGAAAGTTAAAAGTAATATGGATTCCGGGATGTTCAAACCTTTACAATTGGCTGCCGTATCTGCTCTGGCACAAGGAGATGCCTGGTACCGGCAGTTGAATGCCGAATACCGGAAAAGACAGCTGTTGGCAGGAGGGATTTTTGACTTGTTGGGGGTAAACTACGATAAGCAAAGCGGTGGAATGTTTTTGTGGGGGAAAGTCAATGAAAACTGGGGAAAGGGAGAACGGCTGTCCGATTATATACTGGAAAAGGCCAGGGTTTTTATCACTCCGGGTTTTATTTTCGGAAGCAATGGCGATCGATATGTACGGATTTCCCTATGTGCAAAACAGGAAGTGTTGAAAGAAGCAGAATCCAGAATACGGAAAAGCCTTGATTTGAATCCTTTTGAGCATGGGTCTTTCTGTTAGTTCTCTAAGAGGCGAAATTAACGTAAATAAATGCAATATTTATGCAAGTTGGAATTATAGGTATAGGTTTGATAGGCGGTTCGATGGCCGTTGATTTGAAGGAAAGGGGATTTGCCGACCGTGTAGTGGGTGTAGAGCAGGATGCATTGCATGCGGCGGCGGCTAAGGATCTGGGGTTAGTGGATGAAGTGGTGGATTATGAGGAGTGCATTCGTACGAGTGATATTATTGTCGTTGCAGTCCCTGTCAGTGCGGCTATCCGGATGATACCGGATATTTTGGACCGGATCGGTGAACATCAGGTGGTGACCGATGTTTGTTCGACAAAAGAAAGGATCAACGATATGGTCAGATATCATCCCCATCGAAAACTTTTTGTTGCGGCGCATCCTATGGCCGGGACCGAGTATTCCGGTCCGTGGGCGGCTTTGCCGGGTTTATTCGACGGACGGGCGGGGATTATCTGCAATGCCGAAGACTCGGACATCAGGGCTGTGGATACGGTGAAAAAAATGTACGATTGTCTGAATATGAGGATCATTTTTATGCGGGCGGCCCACCATGACGTACATACGGCCTACGTTTCGCATATTTCGCATATCACTTCTTTTGCGTTGGCTCTGACCGTTCTCGAAAAAGAAAAAAACGAAAAGAATATATTCGATTTGGCTTCCGGCGGTTTTTCTTCTACGGTTCGTCTGGCAAAAAGCAATCCGGATATGTGGGCGCCTATCTTCTCGCAAAATAAAGAGAATGTACTGACGGTGCTGGACACTTACATTGAAAAATTGGAAGAGTTTAAAAAGCATATCGCGGAATTCGACGAAGAAGGGGTGAAGAGTTTGATCCGGAAAGCCAATAAAATCAAAAGAATTATCCGGTAATGATATTAAAAAATAATTATAAAACTATGACAGCTACTAAATTAGATTTGATTGCGACCCAGGAATGGGGTTTATTCTCCGATTTGACCCGACCGATCGTTATTGCCGGACCCTGTAGTGCTGAAAGCGAACAACAAGTGTTTGAAACCGCTAAAGCGTTGAAAGCTTCGGGAGTCGAAGTTTTACGGGCAGGCATCTGGAAACCGCGTACCCGTCCGAATTGTTTCGAAGGCGTAGGAGCAGAAGGTTTGGTATGGATGCGGAGGGTACAACGGGAATTAGGCATGAAAATTTCTACCGAGGTCGCCAATGTCAAGCATGTGTACGAAGCCCTGAAAGCAGGCGTAGACATGCTGTGGGTCGGTGCCCGTACCTCTGCTAATCCCTTTGCTATGCAAGAGATTGCCGATGCCTTGAAAGGGACGGATATCCCTGTCCTGGTAAAAAATCCCGTGAATCCGGACGTCGAATTGTGGATCGGAGCCCTGGAAAGACTGAATATGGCAGGGTTGAGAAAAATCGGCGTAATCCACCGGGGATTTTCAACCTATGGAAAATCGAAATACCGGAATGTTCCGCAGTGGCAGTTGCCCATCGAAATAAAACGTCGGTTTCCCGATTTGTTGATGATCTGCGATCCGAGCCATATATCCGGTAAACGGGAATATATTCATGAAATTTCCCAGCAGGCGATGGACCTGGGATTCGACGGGTTAATCGTGGAATCCCATATTTGCCCCGAAATTGCTTTAAGCGATGCCGCGCAACAGGTGACTCCTATGAATTTGTCGGAAATACTGGGAAAGCTCATTATCCGCGAGGTAGACTCCGAGAATGTGGAGTATAAGGAGAATATCGATGAGTTGCGTGCAAAAATCGATGTCATCGACAATGATTTGCTCGATTTGCTGGCCAGCCGGATGAAAGTATCGGATGAAATCGGTAAATATAAAAAGCAGAATAACATTACTATCCTTCAGCCCGGACGCTGGGACAGTATTTTGGGAAAAGTTTTTGAAAAGGGAACTGCCAAGGGGCTGGATAATGAATTTTTAGAAAAAGTATTTAAAGCGATACATCAGGCTTCCATTGATCGTCAGACAGCGATTATGAATGAAGAATGAAACGGTTTCCTGGAAGGAGGGGGAAAGCAGAAATTCAATTCTGTTTCCCCCTCATTCTATTTTTCTTTATCAGAAAGTTAGTCCTAAACCGACGGTGTAGGTATGAATGCCGGGACCGTCGTCGAGGCTGAACATATTGGTCAGGGTGTAACTTCCCCAAACGTTCAGGTTGCGGTAGCCTATCCGTCCGACCACATCCACTTTGAAGGGTACCATGTTGAAATCGCCCTTCTTTTTCTTTTTATACTTATCGCCGTTTTCGTCTTTGTAGACAATTTTGGTTTTGGAGTGCATGCGGACACCCCCCATAAAACCTCCGGAGACATACATTCTTTTCGTGTTTTTCGAGGCTGGGAACTGTACTTCGGCCAGTAAGGGGATAGTAAGGTAAAGTACTTTAAAACTACTTCTTTTCACGGTAAATAAATTGTCGTAAAGATGCCGGATATCCTGAATTTCTATCCCTCCCGTCGTTTTAGCTATGGAAACATAATCATTGTCGAAGCGAAGCCTCTGGTATTCCAGGCCCAGACCGGTCACCAGACCGAAATTGTTCCGGGGAGTCAGATTGATGCTGTATTTACAGAGATTGAATTGCATGGCGAAAGAATGACTCCAATTCAATTTGAGGGATTTCCATGCGTCCGGGAGATTGGTAAAATTGACGAATCCATAGTTAAATCCACTCCAGTGACCGGTAAATGGTCTGAATTGGTTCCGCGAAGCCGCTCTTCCTTTACGATACGCATTTTTTCCTGCGATAAATAATTCTGAAACGGAGTTTTCTTTAGGGGCATGGCTTTTTTTATCCCTTAGTATGATGATTTCGGAGGTATCCCTGACAGGCTTGGGATTGGAAATAATGATTTCTTGCCCTTTATTTTGTGCAGAGAGGGATGTCATGTATAAAGAACACAACAGGAGAAGAATAATTTTCATAGTTTTATCATTAAATTATACATTTACACTTAAGACGTATAGACGGTTGTATTTGTTACTTGGCATAATCCAGTTTTCTGATTTTTTCAGCAATCACTGTCCCTGCGCGGACAACGGTTTTAAGAAGAGGATCCGCCAGCAACCGGCTTTCCGAGGCCCTCCAGTTGGTTGCGCTCTCAGCCAGGTACATTTCCGGTTCATCGGATATTTGCATCGGCTTTTCCTTCCGAATCAATTCCACCTGGAGAGAAACACGTTCCAGTTCCAAAGATAGTGGAACCAGAGATACGGTCAATAAAGGTACGTCTATTTTTCTTGCGGCTGGGGATCTCTCTTTTTTGAGGTGCGGTTTAGGTATTTCTGCAACCGTTTTTTCCGGTGGAAGCACTTTGATTTCTTCTATATGTACGCTGGGAGGAGGAGGAATGATCAATTTGCTCGTTTTCGGTGTTCCGCTATCTTGCTGTAAGCTTACAAAAAGATAGGATATGCTCGCGAATAGCAGAAAAATGGCTGCTGCAGTAAATTTATACCAGCGGGTGGAGCGGAGGGCCGATTTATAAAGCTTCGATTTCACCGGATAAGCTAGTTGTGAATCCGGTTTTAACTTTAACTGCCGGTAAATTTTTACTGATTCCCGGTAATTTTGATCGGAGGAATAATGAGCGATCTCTTTTTTTGTAAGCAAATTTTCCAGGGTGGCTATTGCAGGATAATCAGGGTATTCATGGATTTCTTCTTTTAGTAAAAGATCTTTATGGGGATAATGAACCGTCGATAAAGGTAATTTCAGTTCATTCCAATCTTCGGTTTGTTCTTCCAGGTCACTGTTCACGATCAGAAAGGCTCTTAATTCTTCCTGTTCGGAAGGACTGAGTTTACCGTCAAGGTAATCGATGTAGTAACATGCAAAATTGTGCCGGCTTATCTTCATGATAACGATTAAATTACTGTTACAAAGTGAACTATATTACTTTATCCAATGTTCCGATAAAAGCTTTCATTTCACTCCTCGCCCTGAAAATATATACTTTTACCTGAGTTTCCGTAAGGGAAGTGATTTCCGAAATTTCCTTGTAGGAATAGTTTTCGTAATCTCTGAGCAGTACTACCGTTTTTTGAACCGGGGGAAGCCGTTCTAGCGCAGCTTCCAGGATCTCGGTCAGATTTGTGAACTCATTTTCTATTAAATAGTTTATAGGGTTTATGGTTTCAAAATCGGCATTTTTGTTTTCATGCCTGAAGTTGTCGATCATTTTATGATATGCTGTAGTAAAAAGAAAAGATTTGGCTTTTTCACAGGCAATATTTTTAACGTTTTCCCACAAAATGAGAAAACTATCCTGAACAATATCGTCCGATAAAGCTTTGTTGCGACAGGTTTTCAGTATAAACCGATACACTGCATCGGCATATTTTTCCACGCATCCGTTATATTCTTCTCTGGTCATTTCGTGAATATGACGGATGAAGATAGTGAAAAGTTACGAATGTTTCGAAGAAAATGTTATAGAATTGAAAAATACTTCTCTTTCTTTCTGAAGGATATCCAAGTGACGGGTTCTTCCTCCGATTGAAATTTGGTAAATATAATTATCTCTGAATATAAATCTTTTATAATATGTCATTTCGTATTTTCCTTTAATAATGGAATACTCAATTTCTTTGATGAGCAGATTCTCGTAAGGGACTGAGGATTCATTTTTGAGGATAGCCGTTTCCATGGCTAAAGTTCCTTTTTTCAATTCTTCGTAAAACAGCATAGCCGTTTCATTGTCCAGCTTAATGTTTTTGGAAGAAAGGTCCGAACATACCACTCCGGCTACACAGGTCAAGTCTTTGGTTTGATAAATGGTGGAAGGAATGCCCTGGACTAATTTTTGGAGCTTCTGGGGATAGTTGGGAAAGAGGAAGGATATTTGCTCTTCGGTATCGACTCTTTGCCATTTTATATCTTCTACGGGTAAGAGCGTTAGGGTCAGTAAAAATATCTTGAATAAAATCATCATTATGTCTGGATTTAAGTTGTTTATGAAATAGGGGTGAGTGATTCAGCGATACGATGTCGGCCGGTGAGCCTCCGGACATCTAAATATCGTAAAACTTAAGTTTATGTCTGCATTTTATCTATTTTTGTCGTGAAAATATAGATTTTGTCCCAAAGACAAAAACTATAAACTATAAAATATCTGAATTAATCCTTGAAATTAAGATGAAAGTTGCTGGCATAGAAGTCGGGGAGCGGCCATTGATACTGGCTCCCATGGAAGACGTCACCAATCCTCCGTTTCGGAAATTTTGTAAAAAATATGGTGCGGATTGGTTGTATTCCGAATTTGTTTCGGCCGATGCTTTGGTGCGTTCAGTCAATAAATCTCTGAAAAAACTAACGATCGATGAGCGGGAACGTCCGGTTACCATACAGATTTACGGAAGATTTATCGATTCTATGGTAGAAGCGGCTAAAATTGTCGAGCAGGTAAAACCTGACTTTATCGATATCAATTTCGGTTGTCCGGTGAAAAGGGTCGCCCAGAAGGGTGCCGGAGCGGGTTTGTTGCGGGACGTCCCTTTAATGATCGAAATGGCGGACCGGATCGTTAAGGCGGTAAATGTGCCGGTGACGGCTAAAACACGTTTAGGATGGGATGGAGATCATATTATCGTTGAGGAAATTGCCGAGCGTTTGCAGGATGTAGGCATACAGGCCTTGGCCATTCATGGGCGTACCCGTTCCCAAATGTATTCGGGCGAAGCCGATTGGGAACCTATAGCCCGGGTGAAGAATAATCCGAGAATCCATATTCCTATTATAGGTAACGGTGATATCACGTCGCCCGTAAAAGCCAGGGAAGCGTTTGATAAATATGGGGTAGACGGGATCATGATCGGTAGGGCTACCATCGGCCATCCCTGGATTTTCCGGCAGATAAAGCATTATTTCGAAACGGGAGAAGTATTGCCCGATCCCACTGTTTCTGAACAAATCGGCATCATCAAGGAGCAAATTTTACTGTCTGTGGAGTGGATCGATGAAGTGAGGGGATTGTTGCATATGCGCCGGCATATGGCGGCCATGTTCAAGGGCCTGCCTCATTTTCGTGATTTAAGGATCAAAATGTTGCAGGCTCCTGGCATAGCCGAGTTGTGGGAAGTTTTTGATGAGATCGGGAACCGCTATGGCGATGTATAAACCGCTATTGAAAGATAACGCATTTCACTTCTTCCCAGGGGATATAATAGGGAATGTCGTCTCCAAGGACCATAATCCCGCTGTTTTCCCTGTTGACATCCGGACCTTCGCCTAAGCTAAGCTGGCTATTGTTCTGAAGAGTGATTAATGAAAATTTGTAGTTTTTGGGTTCGATGGATTTTATGAATTTGAAGGGTATTCGATAGGTGATATTGTTGTTTTTGCCATCCAAGATCTCGATATCCAGATCTTCGTCCAGGTCATAGGCTAATGTTCCCTGGATTTTATCCTTTTTGCGGGTGATGACTGTTCCCTGAAGTGTCTTGGGGGCTTTAAAATCCTCATAAGTGAGTAGAGAGAGCTGGGAGAGTGGAATCACCTCTAACTCTATAAAGTGACTGTCCGGAACGATAACGCTTCCGACATTCGGCATATTGACCATTACATTTTTCATGGGAGACAGAATGTCGGAATTGGTATAAAAGGAGGTTTTAGGATATTTTTCGGTAGCCATAAGAACTAAGGAACGTTTAGGAAATGTTACTTTTTTCATTTTACTCAGAAAACGATTTGCCTTGACATTTTTTTCTCTGTTCATCTGTGGAGTATAATTCCAGGTAATCAGCCCTTTATATATCCCTTGAGGGCTTTTTACTATCCCGGCGATTTGGGGTATTGCCGGGGCTTTAAAGTTACTGTCGGCACTCATGAAGCGAACTTCGCTGATATGATCCCAGGCGATCTCTTTCTCTTCGGAAGAGGTAGCGATGCTTACCTTTTGGCCGATGTCTGCAGAAGCTCCTTTTATCAACTTGATTTCCACTCCGTTCTTTAGCTGAAGTAAAATTTCATTATCGTTTGTGGGACGAAGGCCCGCGATGTTTCCGAATCTGCAACAAAAAACATGGGTGGGCGGAGTGGCCAGCATTCGGCCGTTGTTGTAAAAAAGCACCCCATTATCGGGATGAAAGTAGTGGGAATAAGGATTTACGATTTTAGAAGCTTCAAAAAAGTCAATCCAGTAATTCTTAACTCCTCCCCAAGTGATAAACCCTCTGAAGGTTTCATTCTCAACCGTTGATATTTCACCGAATAAACGATAAGGGGTATCGTTGTATTGGGCATAATTGAAACTAAAAATAAGAACATTGACGAGGGTCAGAATAATGTGTTTCATGTCGTTTGGTTCATTGGTTTTTACTAGGACGGTTAGGGAGGTTCAATTGTTACAAACTACAAAAAAAATAAATGTTTTAAAAAATTTCTCCTTTTTCTGTTTCCATATTCGGATGGCTATAAAAAAAGCTTGAAAGCCCCATCATCAGGCTTTCAAGCTTTCCGGGAGAATTTTTCCCTGTTGTCCCTGTTTTATTTGATAAAATGAATGCTGAGGGGATAAGGCCATATTTCACCGTTATTGGCTTTTATACTTCCAATGATGATGAAAATGATGCTGCAAATTCCTAATGCCGGTAGAAGAACAAATCCGATAAGTAAGAAAATCAGTAAATAGCAAATAATTCCATAAATTAATGAAGAGATAATCCAGTTCATGACAATTTTGCCATTGGTATCGATAAATGCCGAAGTGTTCTTCTTCGTTTGCCACAAAATAAGCGGTAAGGCCCAACCCAGAAGGGGGATAAGCAGACCTGCAAATTGGGACAAATGAATGAACATCGCATACTGTTTGTCTTTGTCTGATACAGTCGGATTGTTTTGAGTGTTTAAGATTTCCATAGCTGTTGAATTTATAATGTTGTTAACGCTTTTTCCATACGGCGGATCGTTTCTTCCTTCCCTATGATTTCCATCACATCGAACATATGAGGACCTTTGGCAGAACCGACAATAGCTACCCTAAACGGATTCATGACCTTGCCGAATCCCAATTGTTTTTCAGTGATCCAGGCAGAAACAACTTGTTCGGTATGGGCGAACGAATAATCATCAATGGATTTCAATATCTCCAAGAATTCCCGCATCAAAGCAGGAGTCTCTTCTTTCCAATATTTTTTTACGTCTTTTTCGTTAAATTCCGTTGGTGCCACAAAGAAAAAACGGCAGTCCTGATAAAGATCGGCCACAAAGTTATACCGTTCTTTCATTAGTCCGCAGATCTTCACCACTTTGGAAGTACTGAATTCAAGGCCGTCGGCTTTCAGCATTTGTTGTACCTGTTCGGCGAGTTCGGCATCCGGCTTGGCCACCAGATATTTGTGGTTAAACCATTTGGCTTTGTCGGGATTGAAACGGGCTCCGGACTTATTGACATGCTCCAATGAAAATTGTTCCGCCAACTCTTCTAAGGTAAATATCTCCTGTTCGGTGCCGGGATTCCAACCTAATAAAGCCAACATATTGATGAAAGCTTCGGGGAAGTATCCGTCTTCTTTATATCCATGCCATTTCTCTCCGCTTACGGGGTCCGTAAATTCCATGGGAAAAACGGGGAAGCCCATTTTATTCCCGTCCCGTTTGCTCAGCTTGCCATTCCCGACAGGTTTTAAGATCAAAGGTAAATGGGCGAATGCCGGCATGGTATCTTCCCAGCCGAAAGCCCGGTACAATAAAACGTGTAGCGGGAGGGAAGGCAGCCATTCTTCTCCACGGATCACATGTGTGATTTTCATCAGATGATCGTCGACAATGTTTGCCAAATGGTAAGTGGGCATACCGTCGGATTTGTACAATACTTTGTCGTCTAACAAAGAACTGTTGAAATGTACTTCGCCCCGGATCAGGTCAAACAGCCGAAGGTCTTCATTTTCGGGCATTTTAAACCGTATCACGTAAGGAGTGCCGTTTTCGATGAGCTGTAGGGTTTCCTCTTCCGGCATATTCAGGGAGTTTTTCAGTTGCTCACGGGTTTTGGCATTGTAGATGAAAGTTTCTTTTTGTTCCTCTCCTTTTTTGCGGAGAACGTCTAATTCTTCCGCCGTATCGAAGGAATAGTATGCATTCCCGGATTCTACCAGTTGAAGGGCATATTTTCTATAAATCTCCTTTCTTTCGCTTTGGCGATAAGGACCGTATTCTCCTCCGACGCCGACACCTTCGTCAACCTGCAAGCCGCACCATTGCAGGGAGTTTATAATATATTCTTCAGCTCCCGGAACATAACGGGTTTGATCGGTATCTTCAATGCGTAAAAGAAAATCCCCACCGTGATGCCTGGCAAACAAATAATTAAAAAGCGCTGTTCTTACTCCTCCCAAATGAAGGGCTCCGGTAGGACTGGGAGCAAATCTTACTCTGACTTTTCTTTCCATTGTTTTTTGTCTTGATTATCCAAAATACTGTGAAATAATTCTTTTGTATACTCGATTGCTTTTTTAATGGCGGTATCTTTCGAAGTAATATTGCTTAGAATCGGTTCTGCATGATTCAAGGGGGTATCCGGATCATCGGTCAAAAGATACACCGTATACTTTCCGTTTTTCCCGTTTTTGGTTTTGCTTATCAGACCGAACCAAACGTCTATAGCCTGATTCTTGACATAAATGGTGCGTTTAACCTTGTACATTATTGTTCCTTTTGCTTGTTTCGTTGGAAATTCTGTAGAGTCACCACCGCTACCAGGCAAGCCATTGCTGCAACATTCACATACACCGGCGTTCTGTCGGGGGTGCTGAAAAGAGTCAATGCGCTTGAAATCATAATCAGAAAAGCAGTTAATATAATAAGCAGTTTAATTATTTTCATGTATTGGTTTTTTAGATCTTATCGGATCGGATTCATTATTTTATCGCCTCCTTCTTACAATTTGAGGCTGTTTTTTACGGGATTGGCATACATCTCAAGGAAAATGTTATTCAAAAGGGATATGTTTCCTTCTAATTTATCCATTTTCTGGGTCATTACCTGAATGAATTTTGTCTTTTCCTCCTGAGTATAAAATTTCGAGAATTTATTTTCAGAATGCAACAAGTCGTATGCGATATAATTATTAGGCCAAAGTTTGAAATTGGCATGAATTTTATGGTCGATCATTGCGGCTAATGCTTCTATCCGCTCTCCATTGGAAGGAAGTTCGTTCAGTGAATCGAGTTCTTCTTCCGTCAGGGAAGAAATATGAAAATGGACGCGCCCCTTGTAGTCACTCAGGCCTGTAAGCATACTGTTCATATCGTCCTGGGGCGTTTTTATATATTCGCCTACAGTGCGGGTATAAAGTTCCTGGGTTTTAAGGGCATCGCAGGGTTCCCATTCGTAGGATATGGATAAAGGCATTAAATGTAGTTCGCGGAAATTATCGGCAAAATTAGAGGGACCGCTCATTTTCAGCATTTTCAGTAAGCTTTGTTGGGCTCTGTCGTCCCCGTTTTTGGTACGGCCTTCCCGTTCGGCTATCCAGACGGAATCTTCGTTTTCTTCAATCACTTCCCGAATATATTTCGACCGGATGGCGGAACTGCTCAACATTTCTCTGACGGTGACGTCCCGCTCGATAACGAAACAGGAATTCAATTTCACCAGATCCGTCACCCACTCGTTGATGAGCAGATTGCTTCCTATAGCGGCCCGGGTATATTTATTGCCATGTTGGCGTAAAAGTACATTCAGGATCGCCGAATCGAGAATAATATCCCGGTGGTTGGACATGAAAAGATAAGATAAGTCAGGGCGTACCAGTTCCATGCCTTCTAAAGTAACACCGTCTGTAGTCGAGCCGATCAGAGAAAGAATGGCAGGACCGAAAAAATATTGCTGAAATTCATTTCTGGTCCGGATTCCTTTTAGTGCATGTATAATAGAATCTTTATCCATTCGTGTCAAATGGGAAAATAAGGTCAGAAATTCTTGTGATTGGCATAAGCGGTCTCTGGCTGCTTCCACTTCGCTACCACAATAAGGCCTGATGCTGTCAAATTCGGAATCCGATGTCATATGCTAATTTTAAATATTAATTGCTGGTTGGTCACTTTGCACAAACCGTTCATTTTCGTTGCAAAGATAAAACTAAAAGCTTAATGCTGAAAGCTAAATACTAAAAGTTAGTCTAAAATGAAATATAAAGTATTCATTTTGTTTGTCTTAACTTATTCCCGATTTAGTTTGTCCTGCCGGGATAAACTTTTAAGCCTTCCGAGAGAACTTCCATCGCATTTTTCAGATCATTGATATTCAGGACGTAAGCAATTCTTACTTCGTTTTTACCTAGACCTGGGGTATGATAAAACCCACTGGCGGGGGCTAACATGACTGTTTGTCCTTTGTAGCTGAAAGACTCCAGTAGCCATCGGGCGAATTTCTCGGCATCGTCCACAGGAAGTTTGACGATGGAGTAAAATGCTCCTTTCGGCATCGGACAATATACGCCGGGCATTTTGTTTAAGGCCCCGACCATGTAGTTCCTACGCTTAATGTATTCCTCGTACACTTTTTTAAAGTATTCTTCCGAAGTTTCCAGGGAGGCTTCGGCGGCAATTTGTCCCAATGCCGGAGGGCAGAGTCTGGCCATTCCGAATTTCAGGGAGGCGGCTAAAACTTCCTGATTCCGGCTGATAATGGCTCCGACGCGGATACCGCATTCGCTGTAGCGTTTGGACATCGAATCGAAAAGAATGGTGTTTTGCGCTATATCCGGGAGGTTCATGACGGAAAAGTGCTGTAGTCCGTCATAGCAATATCTCCGGTAAACTTCGTCTGAATACAGGTATAAATGGTGTTTCCTGACAATGGCCGCTAATTCTTCCAATTCTTTTTTTGAATAGAGATAGCCGGTAGGAATATTGGGGTTGATGATCACGATTCCTTTCGTCCTCGGAGTGATTTGTCGCTCAAATTCTTCGATAGGCGGCAGGGCAAAATTATGGTCGATATCGGCCGTTACTGTTTTGATTTTTGCTCCTACCATTACGGCAAAGGCGGCGTAATTGGCATAGAAGGGTTCCGGTATAATGATTTCATCTCCTTCGTCGAGGGTACTCATAAAAGCGAAGAGGATAGCCTCCGATCCGCCTGTGGTAATCAATATGTTGTCTTCGGTGATTTGAATCCCTAAATTCTGATAATAGCCGGCCAATTTGGTTCTTAGGCTTGGATTTCCGGCGGAAGGGGTATATTCGATCACGGACAGTTGCATGCGCCGGACTACTTCGAGGGCTATTTCAGGAGTAGCGATATCCGGGTGGCCGATATTCAGATGATAAACTTCGATACCCCTTTTTTTGGCTTGATCGGCAAACGGGACCAGTTTACGGATCGGGGAGGCCGGTAC
>CAJKZL010000003.1 GCA_905204385.1 uncultured Odoribacter sp.
TAGGAACATTTTTAGTAATTACTTCGACTAAAACGTCCGCCATAGCTCCTGTTTCAGCATCATAACTCAGTCTCCATTTAGCTGGTCGGCTCGATTCTCCGAATTTTTCACAACTAACTACCAGGTATTTCCTATAGTTAGCGTCCTCTTCAGCCGGTGTATCTCCGCCGGAGACGGTAACAGTGCAGGATTTGGGAACATTGGCACCATCAGGAATTAATAAGGTCCATTCTCCCATCAGATCATCATAAAGGGTTACCTTATTGATATCGTCATTGATAAATGACACACTCATGATCGTATCTTTATCGGCTTTCAACGCGTTTTCAATTTGCGACAGGTAGATTTTGAATGTTTTGTCCTTATTGATTTCATCATTGTCATGGAAAAACAGTTTGACACTATCGGCCATTTTTCCTTCATCAAAATACAAAGTGTTGTTTTCCAAATGATAGTCGGTTCCTTCTATTGCCGTTTCATCTTCCGTACTCAAGGTAACGGTGATGGGACGTTTATAAATTCCTTCCACTTTCACCGGACTCCAGATAAAGTCATCGCTTTCGAAGCCTTCGGCAGTTGTCCGTACAAAGGAGACATAAGCATCCCTGTCGTCGTTGACAATGGTAATTTTGGTTTCCTGGAAAATTTGCGAAATCTCGGCATTGGTGGCTTCGATAATTCGCAATTCCATGGCCCGGTCATCATTAACCAAGTCATCATCGATGATAGTCAGGCCAATATTTACCAGGGTATCACCGGCCGGAATGACGTAATCCTTATCCGTATCCAAAAGAAAATGTTCACCCGGAAGGGCTGTACCTCCGTCTTTTACTTGTATTTTGAAGGTTACGTCTTCAGCGTAAGGCTTACTTAAAACGACCGGAACTTCAAAATGGGGATTTTCTTCCAGGGCAGTGAGCTGGGTTTCCTGAAATTCCAGAACAGGATAACCTTCATCGCTTTGAATCACTACTTTGCAAATTTCTCCTTCGGCAAGGATAACTGCTCCTTTCACCGACACGATTTCTGCGACGAAACTGCGGTCGGGATTGATTTCCCGGTCATCCATGATATCCACGTTAAAATAACCGATAGTTGTCCCTTGAGGGATGGTGATAACTTTATTCTGGAATCGGTAGTGTTCGCCTTCCTTGGCTCCCTCTTCGGATTTGACCGCTGCCGTTACCTGAACATCGGAAACCGCCGGGCGGTTTAAGACTACAGGTACCATTAAAGGCGTTACGTTTTCCATGGTTTTCAGGACGGAGGTAGCAAATGCCGCCGTCAATGTCTCCGTTTGCGTATTGTTGTCCTCGTCGTCGCAAGATGTGAAGCCGACGGCGAACGCCAGGAGAATACATATGAATCTGATATATTTATTCATTAGGTTTAAATTTTGGTTTTTTTATAAAGCCTTTTTAAAACAAAGTAAACCTTCGTAAGGAACGGATACTCCGCCTTCACAAATACATACTACCGTATTTCCCCATACTGCGGCATCCATATTTCCGGTCCGGAATTTGAAATCCTTATAGGTGAGTATTTTCAGCATATCCTCCGGTGTAGACCAGCTTGCCCCTTGATTCGACGAGGTTACCGCAGTAAGTCCCATGTTCATGTTGGGTGCGTTGTATAAGTACATCTCTTTGATTTCCTTTACAAAAGTGGCCCGGTCGTTGGGGGTAGAGGCCATGCTGAAGGTATTGGACTTTATATAGTCGTTAGCGGTGAAATGGATCAGTTCGTTCCCATGTTGTACGGTGGCCCCGGAAGACAGATAACCGTAATTTCCGGTTGGAATGCTGGAATCTACGGGAGCAGTCCAGGTTTCACCCCAATCCTCGCTATAGGTAACTTTACGCGAAGCGCCGGCACCATCGTGACCGATAAACATGGTCAATTTCCCGTCCTCCTCGAACAGGTTGGCATAACGGTTGCGGATGCCTTCCAGGGGTGTACCTAAATTCCAGGTCTGGCCGCCGTCTGTCGAACGCAAGGTGGCAATCGTACCGGCTTTGGCCAGTGTCATTTGTACGGGAACAATCAAGCTTCCGTCCGAGGCCTGTATGCCGTGGCCTGCCAGGGTGGACATGTTATAGTCGCCATAGCTGCAAGGGATTTCCACTCCTTCCGACCATGTTTTTCCGTTGTTGTCGGAGCTGCAGACCATGATATGGTATTGGCCTTCGTGTTTACCGTTAGCATCTACGGTGTAAAGCAGGAAAAGCTTGCCGGCGTTTTCGTCTTTCACCACCGACGGCAGCATATTGACAGAACCGTCGTTCCCTTTCACCACCTGCAGTTCGCTCCAGGAATCTCCGCCGTCCGTCGAGCTTTTCATGACGATGTCCGTTTCGTTAGAGCGTACAGCACCCACCATATTGGTTTGCGACATATTATATTTTCTGCCTTCGGCAAAAAGTAAAAGTTCATTTCCGGAAGTGATAAGGGCAGGGGATTGGACGGTGGCATATCCGTTTTCGCGCTGCCAGGCCACCATATTCATTTCCTCGTAGTCGCCTTCGATATAAATGTCGTAGAAGTTAGCTGCATTCGAAAGCGGGCGGAAAATAATCTGCCGGGCGTGTTCGTCCGCTTCGGTGTTGACGGTCCAAATGGTAAGTCCGTTGATGCGACAGTAGATGAATCCGTTTACGCACACCAATTCATATTCGAAAGGTTCTCCTACAATCATTTGTTCGAAATTGTGTTTGTAGGTGGAAGAGGCTACCAGTGGTTCGACCCGTTTCCCCATGCGGTAGAAGAAAATTTCCGGCTGGGCCCAAACGTCGTCGAAACCACCTACAGTGCGGTCGGCATAAGTGGTGTTTCCCTCGAAGGAGAAATTGCAACGGGAATTATGTCCCAGGGAAGTCAGGGCCATTCGGGTATAGAAATACCAGTTGCTGCCTACCCCTGTTTTAAGGAATACCCGGGTAAAGATGTCGTTACACAGGTAGCTGAACTTTTCTCCGCCGAAATTATTTTCCGGTTTATCGGAATAGAAATTTTTATGCTCGCGGCTACCGAAAAACTTGTTTCCGTGTATATCCGTGCCTTCATACCAGGAAAGCGTAGTTTCCGGGATATTGTAAGCAAAATCGGTGAATCCTTTGGTTCCGATGCGGCTGTAATCCACCTCGCCGTTTTTGATGAGATAGACTCCTCCGCTTTTGTCATTGCTGAAAGGGAAGGGATATTTCACCTCTGCCGCTATCGAATCGTAATCCGATGATCCGGGCATGGAAAAATGTTCCTCTTTATAACAGCCTGTCAGTATAAATGCCGTTATCATCAGCCATATACCATTGATTGCTTTCATATTTTTCATGTTCTCCGTTTTTACATTTTAGTTATCCACTTTGCTCCAGCGTTCCGGTTCGATCGGTAGATACCAATGCGCCGGATCGGACAGGTAGGTTTTGATTTCGTCTCTCTGTGCTTCGGGATATTTTTGGGCTACGGCTTTGGCCAATACCCCGCTACGTCCCATTTTTTCCAACAGCATCAGGTCATACCAGCGTCTTCCTTCAAAAGCTGTTTCGCGTGCTCTTTCGAGGAACAGTCTGTCTTCCAGATCTTCCATTCTCAGAGAGATGTCTTCTTCCTTGTATTCTTCCAATCCTCTGTTTCTCCGGATCATGTTCAGGTATTGGAGTGCTCCGTAGGGATTGCCTCTCCGGTTCTCAGCGATTCCTTTTAATAAATAACCGTCGATGGCTTTAAACACATGCCAGGAGGCGTCGCTCTGGTAGGCATCGCGCATGGAAAGCCCTTTGTCGTCTTTGCCGATGTATTTCCAAATGACCGGTTCTCGGTTGATGATCATCCAGGAAACCCGGCGGACGTCTTTGGTTTCCGAAAAAATGTTTTCTACCACGTCCAATGCGGGTTTTACTTTGTAAGTACCTCCGTCTTCCTTGATGTTGGAAGTGAATTCCTGCATTCTATTGGTTTCCATGGATTGGTTATACTGATAGGCCAGCAGGAAATTGGCATACCCGCCGAATCCATTTCCGGTGAACTGGGAGGCCCAGTTGGCGCCGGCGCCTATGGATTTGTAAGTAATCACATATTCGGCCATAGCCGAGGACCTGTCGTATTGCCCCAGCCACAGAGATACCTCGCTGGCCAAAGTGTAGGCGGCGGCCAGACTGGCCCGGGCATATTTTGTATATTCAGGATCCCCGCCGAAAGGAGGAAACCAGGCATTATTGGTCCGTAATAGCGAAATCGCTTTATTGACGTCACTGACAATGGCTTCCCATACTTTGGTTTCACTGGCCGGTTGTAAAGCGATGGCCCGCAGATCCTCTTCCGAGAGATCCAGCGTGTTCATCGGTACTTCTTCGCCCTGTTGGTTGGTGTAAGTCACCTCTTCGGAGATGTCCGACAGCAACAGGGGCACCTCCTTGAAGGTTCTCACCAGGTAGTAGTAGCAGAGGGCACGCAGATAATGAGCTTCCCCGTAGAAGACTTCCATTGCGCTCTTGGTGATGTATTCGTTGGTCTTCATATCCGGCAGATGTTCCAGATGATGATTGCAACGGGCGATACAACGGTATAAGAAACTGTAATTCGTATAGGGGTTGATCACGGACACATTGTTGTTTACAAATTCAGATACATATACATCCGCCCCAGAGCCGGCCTGTATCATATCCGCACGGGCCGATCCCCATAAAAATAATTGATGTATATTTTTAGCGAGCGGTTCATACATTCCCAGAGCAGCACCGTTGACATCGTTCACCGTCTGATAATATTCTTCAACCTCCTGTCCGTTTTCGGGGTCTACATCGAAAAAATCGCTGCATCCCGGCGTTAAGAGGCCGAAACCGATCGACAGGGCTAATGTGAATAGATTATTCTTTAACTTTCTCATAGTTTAACTATTAAATTACAGTGCTAATTTTACTCCAAATATAAATGAACGGGGATTGGGGGATGCTCCCGTATCCACTCCTCTCAGCAAGGGATGGGAAGAGGAAAAAACTTCAGGGTCCATTCCTTTATAGCCTGTGACAGTCAGTAAATTATTTCCATTGGCAAAGACAGTAATGCCTTTAAAGAATCCGGTTCTGTTTCTCAGAGGTATATCGTAATTGATGGAAACGCTTTTCAGTTTCAGGTAACTGCCGTCTTCCACCCTACGGTCGGAAGTGGCGATATTATTTGAGGGATCTCCGTATGCTGCCCGTGGGAGTAATCCGTCGCCTGGATTTTCGGGCGAAAGCCAGCGGCGGGTGACGTCTGTGGACTGATTGCTGTAATCACTCATCGAATGTAATTTCTGATTCAGGAGGTTATAGACATCATTGCCATAGCTGTAAGAAAAGAGCGCAGAGAGTGTGAGGCTCTTGAAACTGAAAGAGGTTCCGAAACCACCGAAGAAATCGGGGAGGGGAGAGCCGATGATCTGCCGGTCCAGGGTGTTGATGATTCCGTCTTTGTTCAGATCCTCGATAATATAATCGCCTCCCTGGTATAAGCTCCCGTCGGTTTTCTTCAATTTCACATCGGCATCGCTGCGGTAGATACCCAGCACTTTATATCCGTAGAATGAGCCCAATTCCTCGCCTTCCTTAGCTACTCCGGTGAATTTGTCCATTTTGCGCACGATTTCCCCGTTATTCAGTTTTTTTACTTCATTATTCAGGGTGGCAATGTTGGCAAATACATCCCAGCGTACTTTCGGGCTTTGAACGAGGCGCAGGTTCATTTCGGCTTCTAAGCCCTGATTCAATACTTCTCCGTTATTTTCATACTGCGGGTCGAGTCCCACCTCGATGGCTACTGCTTTTTGGGTCAATAAACCGGTTGTCCGGCGGATATAATAGCCTACGTTAAGATCCAGCAAATGATTGAACAAACTGGAGCGTACTCCGAAATCATAATTATCCGTTATCTCGGGTTTAAGATCCTTATTGGCGATATTTCCCAGGTAAACGCCGCCATAGCCATAATAATGGGTGGCATAATACATACCGGCATAATAAGTCCCACGAATTTCGTTGTTACCGTTTCTTCCCCATTGTGCATATACGTTCAGGAAATGATTGTCCGCTTTGATCACATCGCCGTTCAGGGCTACGCCTGCATATAAATTCCAGGAGCCGTCGGGACCGAAATTAGAGGAGCGTTCCAGGTTCAGGTTAACCCCCAGATGGAGCCGGTTTTTCCAGTTGAAATCTGCATGTCCCAGGAAATTGAGCACATTGTTCAGGTATTTTTCGTTTGTCAGGGAATCGGCCAGGGTTCCGCTGATGCTGACGATGTCGTCGGTGGAAGCATTCACTTTCCGGCCGTAAACGTTCCGTTCGTCATAATTCTCCAGACTGAATCCGATTTTGGCATTGTAGTCGAAGGCTTCTCCGATTTTGCCGTGCCGTCCGCCGAAGAGGTTCCATTTCAAGAGATAGTCACTGTAGCTTCGCTTGGAGTTCTGACGGTCGATGTAACGGTCGGCTACAATACCTTGAGCTGCCCGGTGCATTTTCTCGGTGATGGAATTGTAGGTGATCATAATATCGGTGTTTACATAGAAATTGGGGGTGACGTCCCATATCGCTTTGATCACGGCATCCACCCGGCTGGAATTACCTTTGTTTTCCAGATTCTCCTTGAACCACGAGGGGTTGCTTTTTCCCAGAATGTCGGCATCGGCCAGGCGGTTGATCCAGATCCCGTTGTCGCTATACTGATAGGGCGACATAAAGGGTGCTTTGGTCGCTGCCAGGTAAACCGGGTTAACATCCCAATCGGTACCTTCTCCCCAAAAGCGGGAAGTGCCGTAGCTATAGGAAACGGAATTCACGCCCCGGATGGTTTGTGCAATTTAGTAGCCCAGGCTAAAACGCTGGTGGAAACGTTGGCTGGTGGCATCCTTCAGGGTTTCGTTATCGCCGGTATAACCCAGACTGATCAGGTAGCGGGTATCCCCGTCTCCTCCTTTCATTTTCAACTGGAAATCCTTAAAGCTGCCGTTTCGCTTGAACTCGTCCATCCAGTCGGTGTTGTGGTTGTATTTCGGATGTTCTGAGTTGAAGATGATGTTGTCCTGCATTTCGGCGGTCGATACTCCTGCACTTTGCATCATTCCGTACAGGTAGGCCCTGAATTGGGCTGAGTTCATCATGTCCAGGGAATAGTCTCCCTTAGAGAATCCCATTCGCGCCACTATGTCGATGCTGGAAGTTCCGGTTTCTCCTTCTTCAATTTCTATTTCCATCAATCCATTTCCGGCGCGTCCTCCCTGCATCACCGCTTCATATCCGTTTCGGATGACGCGGACTTTACTGATGTCCAGAGGATGAATAAACTCCAGATTCGAAGGGATCATTCCGGAAGCAAAAGGCGTTGTATGCCGGGTTTGTCTGACGGGCAAACCGCCCACCAGAATATAGGGCGAAGCATCCAGGTTGACGGTGGTCAAGCCGCGCAGCATCATGACACCGGCATTCGCTACGAAACCGTTCGAAGCGGTGTAAACCCCGCATTCCTCACCCATCAGATTGCGTGTGAACAACATGCTGGGCCGGGTCCAGAACAATTGACTCCAGTTTTTCTCTAATCCATTCCGTTCACCCAGTTGCATAATCGTGTCCTTGGGAGTCTGCCTGCTGCTGTCCTGCGGGTTCGTTTCCTGTGCCCGGATGCAGGTACTCCATAATAATGCTACAAGTGACAGAGTGATATATTTTTCATACATTTTCATATCCTTTAATTTACTTATTTCCAATTAGATGTCCGGAATCCGTCAAAGAATCGGGCGTAATTCGATCATATCCATCGTCATATTACCTACTGTAGCTGCCATAAAGCGTAGTTTAACGGGTCCGCGTTTGTTGACTTCGAGGCTGCCCATATCCTTGTACTGCATTGCCGTCATTTCTTCGAAGTTACCGTCCGACGTTCCCATATTGATGTTGCGGTTAACGGTCACCCCGTTGTAAAAGAGGGTCAGATTGCAGGATATGGAAGTATAATAGTACATCCTCACCGTATAGGTACCGGGAACAACATCCGGAATCTCAGTCTCGCAGGCATCTCCCATTTGGGCCGGAATAAACTGGCAGATCGGCGGCAATTCACCTTGGTGGAAACTTTTGTAAGAAGTATTTTCTTTCACAATGGCCATTGAGGAGGTGTCGGCGAATACGTTTTGTTTGTAACCCTTTTTGTCGTTATCCCTACCGTACAAATTATACCGTACGATCCCAGCCGTATGATCGATGATCCAGAGCGGATCGTCCATGGCGTGCAGGATGCCGTTAAGAGCAATGTTGTCGATGCCGTATTTTGCCCTTGAACTGAAGCGGTATTTCATATTGCAATACATCTTGCCGTCGTCCAGATTGAAGGTGGTCACATCGCCGGTATACAAGGATGCGACACTGCGACCATCGAGATTGGCCACAAATGCACGTTCTCCGGGATAGATGTGATAACCTAGCCAGTCCTTGAGGTTAGCGATCGTATCAGGATCAAGGCGGCCTTCCAGAATTTCATCCGGTTCAACCAGAATGGTAGCGATGCTATCCGTCAGATAGCCTTTGAAGCCATGTTCCTCAAAGAGCCTGAGCATTTTAGAATAGCCTCCGTTCTGAACCAACAGATCGTAGATGGTATTGATGGGAGGAAGTAGAACCCGATCGATAACGTTTAAGTAACCGTTTTGAAGATCTTTATTATATTCCTTGATGGTTGAACGGTTGTTGATCTTGATGGCGACATATGAAGCCACGTTGAGGGTCAACGCATAGTCGTCCCCCATCATGGTGGGGTCGTCTTTCATCAAACCGCCTTCAAAAGAGTTGGTATTGATTTTACGTTCCAGGGTGTGGTATTTCATATAATACAACCAGTATTCCGGCGTTTTTTCTTCATAAGATTGGATTCCCAATTCCTGATATAATTCAGCAAACGCTTCGTTGGTCGGTGCAAAAACGGTATATCCTTTTGTACTTGCCGTAGAAAGATTGCTGTAAAATCCGGAATAATCACAGATGGCTTTGAATGTAGACAAATCTTCGCGGCTTTTGATGTAGTCGTAGATTTGCATATATTCTTCATCCGTATCGAAGCGTCTTTCCGGGAAGTCGTCATTACATCCGACCCATCCGAAAATTGCCAGCAGGATCATAAATATTCCTGCCAGGGATTTATTTTTAATTGCTTTCATAACCATATTTTTCAGAAATATTTAATTTTTCCCTTTGTAAAATTCTTTCTGCTTCAAGTCAAGATTACTGTTAATTTCGTCCTGATGATAAGGCATAAACCACCCTTTTTCCTCCATCAATCTGGCTCTCAGTGTTTGTTGTTTTACTCCGGTTAAAGAGGTTTCAACGATACGGTCGATCAGCAGATCGTCGTATCCGGTGTGCAGGGCTATGCGCACGAGGCTAAACCATTGTTTGCCTTCGAATCCCAGTTCGGCTACTCGTTCGGCCAACAATTTGTCGAAAAAGAGTTTTTCTTTACCGTATTCCCCGGAGGTTAATTGTTCCAGTCCGCTGGCTTCGCGTATTCTATTGATGGGCACCAGTGCTTCTTCAAATTTTCCTAACATGGCCAACGCTTCGGCTTTCATCAACAAAACTTCCCTGAAGCGGTAGAAAATGAAGTGGACTTTTTTGCCGCTGGCATCGTCCCGGTATTGATAAATGCCGTTTTGTTCAAAAGATACCCCGGTATATTTGAACACCTCCATGCCGTACAGTGTCATACGCTGATAGCGGGTAGTATCGGCGATCCCCAGGGTAGCTGAGAAATAGGCTTTTTTCATATTTTTTTGTACCGCCGACATATTCAATCCCAAGGGGCCTTCGCGCAAAAAGAGACCCCGCAGTGGACTTGCCGGTCCTTTGTCCATCATATACTGGTATTCGAAAATCGATTCGGTGGTATTTCCCGGTGAGAAGAGGGTAAACCAGTTCTCGGGTGCGACCATTTTGTAATTGTATTCGTCTTCGAGTTCCTGGCACAGGCGGATGCATTCGTTGTAGTTTTCTTCTCCACCCCGCCATAGTTTCACGTCGGCCCAGAGTGCTTTGACAGCATTTTTAGTAATTCTGCCATAGTGTTCATCCGGGTTGACAAAAGAAGCAGGAGCTTGCTCCAGGGCCAGTTTCAGATCGCTTTCGATCTGATCCAGCACCTTTTCTTCCGCTACGGCCGGACCATAGGGGCTTTGTAAATCCGATTCGTAAGGTTCCAGGATAACGGGTACGTCTTGAAAGGTGCGTACCAGATAGAAATAGAATAAAGCCCTTAATCCGTAAGCTTCGCCTTTCATCGCCAGTACCTCGTCGGGAGTGACGCTCTGGTCGTAATCCAGGACCCGCTCGATGTTCTTTATAAACGAGTTGGCCCAGTTGATCCCTTTATAAACCGAAGTCCATTTGGCCAATTCGTTGGTCGGCACGATGTTTTGTTCCAACATTTGCTTATCGGAAGCAGTGATGCTGGAGTGGCTGCTGTAGATATCGGAACGCAGGTCGCCCCATTTCAGAAATACGGTGACATTGTTCCCCAGCTGAGTATAAACGCTCATCAGGGCGGCGGTTGCCTGTTCCCGGCTCCGCCAGAAATCGTCCATAACCAGGGTATCGGGAATATCGACGTCCAGGAAATTGCTACATCCCTGGCATAGTCCTGCCGCCAGTAGAATGCCGTAAAATATATTTTTGATCTTTTTCATATTCAAATCTCTAAGTGATTAAAATTGAGCCCGTATACCAAACATGATCTGAATAGGAGGGGCCGTATTGGAATGATCGATACCGATTTTTACCAACTTACCGGAAGTCAGACCGATTTCGGGATCGATTCCTTTGTATTTCGACCAGGTGAATACATTGGTACCTGTCACGAAAGCGCTCAATTGATTCAAATGGATTTTCTTCAGCCATTCTCTTTTGAAGGAGTAGGTCAGAGAGATTTCTTTTAATTTCAGGTAGGAAGCATCTTCCACCCAGCGGGTTGAGGCTTCATAGTTGCGGGCAGCTTTGTCGATTGCTCTCGGCATGTCGGTGATGTCACCCTGTTTTCTCCAGCGTCTCTGAATAGAGGTGGCCTGATTATTGCTCCCTTCCATATTTTCTGTCGAGTAACGCATGCCGTTGATCACATCCTGTCCGAGACTATAATAGAAGGCAAGGCCCAAAGCCCATTGTTTAT
Source organism: uncultured Odoribacter sp. (assembly GCA_905204385.1). The sequence continues at coordinate 11,185 of CAJKZL010000003.1, forward strand.
AGGTGATGTCATGACGGAACAATCCGAAGTAGCCTACATTGGCATCGCCGATCTGCACCACGTCCAGGTCGTTGATGACTCCGTCATGGTTGATGTCTTCGTAGATCATGTCACCGCCACTGAACGTCGACCCATCACGGAAAGTCAGTTTTTTGGGCGTCCCGTCTGCATTATATACGATGTTACCATTGAAATCCTTCACTACGGCGTCTTCATCCCTGGCATAAACACCCAAGGCTTTTAATCCGAAGAAACCTCCGACAACGCTCCCTTTTTCCAGTTTTGCCCTGAAATTGCCATATCCGTAGGGTTCGGTGTATTTATTGTCGGAATTGGCGAGGCGCTCGGGCATAGACAACAGTTTTCCTTTATTGCGGCTAATGCTGAAATAGACTTTCCATTGAAAATTGTCGGCAAGTTTTACCGGAATGACAGTGAAGCCCAATTCCCAGCCTTTATTTTGTAATGAGCCGAAATTCACATAACGTTCGGCAAACCCTGTACTCGTCGACATGTTTTCCTTCAAAAGGAGCCCTTCCGTTGTTCCTTTATAATAGTTGGCTTCTCCACTGAAACGTCCTCCGAACAATGTCCAGTCCATGCCATAGTTGTATTGAGTAGTACGTTCTTCGTGCAGGTTGGCTTTGGCTTACTTATCCATATAGCTGTAGGAATTACCCATATAGCCGTCTTGAGCTGTTGCGTAGGGTACAGACAAGAGGTTCGTAACATTGGGCAGGCGTCCCGTTACTCCATAGGCAAATCTCAATTTCAATAATTCCGCCCATTCTTTGTCGCGTAGGAAGGCTTCTTTATCGAGATTCCAGGCTACACCCACCGTGGGGAAAATCGAAAATGGGTTGTCCTTGCCATATTGGGAAGAACCTTCGGTTTTCAATGAAAGATTGACATTGTAACGGTTGAGTAAACGGTAGTGCAGGTCGGCAACGAGACTGATTTCGGAAGAAGTTGTATTACCGCCTTCGGCGTTCACCATAGAGGCTGCGCCGATCGTGCCCTGCATCTGATTGGCTGCGCCCCGGCTGTAACGGATCAAGGTACTGCTGCTGGTGCGGTATTTCAGGTCGGCTACGGCAATTAATCGCAGTAAATGATTCTCCTTGTCGATGCCGGTAAATATCAGACGGTTATTGTTGGAAATCTGCATTTTGTAGTTATCGTCTCTCAGACCGTAGTTATAGATTTCGGCCGTATAGGTATTTCCCACAAAAGTGGAAGGTCCGAAAAATTCATTTCCATTCTGACGGTAGTCCACAGCAACCTGGGTAGAAATATTCCACATGGAGGACAGGTTCAGATCCAGATTCAGGATAGCATTGAATCGGTTGGCTTTTTCCTGGAATTTGGCGTCGTCGATCATGGCGATGGGATTGTACATCTTGGTAGCGATGGAGGGATGTTTGGCATCGCCTGAGTTCTCGATAAAATAGGATTTTCCGTCCCGGCTGTACACCGGTAAGAATGCCGCTCTGGCTCTTGCTTTTCCCAAAGCATTGATACCGCTTAAAATAGGCCAGTCCCAGCTTCGTTTATCCGTCAGGGAGTTGGCATATTGGAATTTCGTCGAGATTTTGAATTTGGAGGATAAGCGGTAATCGAGGTTTACGATGGTGGTAAAACGGTCGTAACCGCCTCCTTTTGTGGTTCCGTATTCTTTGTCATAGGTTAAACTCCAGTAATACATCAGACGTTCACCGCCTCCCCGAAGCGAAGCGTTGTAGTTTTGCTGGAAGCCTACGCGGGACAACATGTCCACCATATCGGTGTTATTGTTGTATTTCCAGGCATCTTCCCGGGTTAAATCTCCGCGGAGCATCGGCAAATTGTTGGGATCGTCGGTTCCGGATGCATTCATTTGCGCTTCAAGGATATACATCCGCTGCTGGTCGCCGTTCAGCATTGGGATTCTTTTTTGGATCAAAGAAGTGTTGTATTTCACGGCAAAAGAAAACTTCGGTTTTCCTCTGACCCCTTTTTTGGTGGTGATGACGATTACGCCGTTTGCTCCTCTCGAACCGTAGATGGCGGTGGAAGAGGCATCTTTCAATACGGTGATCGATTCGATATCGCTGGGGTCGATGTCGCCGATGGGACTGGTTCCGAAATTGGTAATGCTGGATACGTCGAAATCGTCCCCAATCACTTCTGCACCATCGATGATCCACAAAGGTTTATTGTTTCCTTCCAGAGAGGTGATACCTCGGATACGGATGGAAGCGCCGGCTCCGGGGTCACCGCTGTTGAAGGTTACCTGCAATCCGGGGGCAGCTCCCTGCAACAACTGTTCAACGGAAGATACGGGCTGATTTTCGAGTTGTTTCATATCTACGATTGTGACCGCATTGGACATGTCCCTTTTATCTTTCTGCAACATACCGAAGTCGGGCCGGCGCGTGCGCGTTCCCTGTACCACTACTTCTTCCAGCGTTTCATTATCCTCTTTCAGAACAATCTCATATTTTCTTCCCGGAACATAAGCATAGGTCTGCCCTTTCATTCCGATAAAGGTAAATCTGACTTTTGTCGTTCCGGCAGGTACCGCTATTCTGAAATTTCCTTCCGCATTGGTCACTGTACCTCCAAGAATACGGTCGTTGTCATTCATCATCATCACAGTAGCCCCAAGCATAGGGACACCTTTGGTGTTCTCATACACCACTCCCTCGATGAAGTTCTGATTCTGGGCATTTGATGTTTTGGCCGACAAGAATGCACACAGAACGATCAGTATTATACTCGTTATTTTTTCCTGCATAACTCTTAATTATTTTAAAACGCCATTAATACCATGAAAAACGCCATTGGATGCCTGTTTATTGCACATATCAGGCAACACTTTACCGCCTCCGTTCTGTGTAGATATGCTAAAACTATCCCAACTTCCCGAGATGTTGAGGACAAGGCCATTGGATTGTATAGCTCCTTGTGTCGTTCCATCCGTAAAGATCTTCCGATTAGGGACAAGATGGCTGGCTACCAGCTTTTTCGCCTCGTCTTCTTCCATGGATTCTATTCTCTCCAGGGAATAGCCGGCTCTGGCAAAAGCATCGTTGGTGGGCGCAAAAACAGTGTAGTTTATGCCTTGTTGGTCCAGATCGACGCCTGCTTTTTTGCAGAGTTTATCGAAATTAGAATAGTCCGGTTCTTCCTCGATGTATTTGCGGTACATCAGCATAGTCGTATCGGTGGGCAACAAGGCCTCGAAAATAGCATCGATCTCATAAATATTTCCTGTTTCTTTCGTCCAGACCGGATTTTTGCTCAACAGACGGGCTTCATTGCCGTTGTAGTCGGTAAACACTCCGTCTTCGTAGAGTAGATAACCGAAAGTTCCGGGATAATAACGCTTCTGGAAGTTCCCTTCCTTCACGTTCATATTCAGCACTCCGGCATTCAGACGATAACCCAAAGTATCCAGATATTCCGATTCATAGTCGTCCACTTTTTTACTCCAGGTATCGTCGGGTTGAATCAAGATGGTGCGTGGCGGATGCTGATAGGAATAATCATCGGTCAGGTTGTTCAGATAGAGATGATTGTTGGTCAGCATCTTATTCCATTCTTCATATTTTTTCCGGTTGATATAAAGTCCGCCTTCAATGCTTTGCAGCATGGGAATTACCGGCATTTTGTTTACCTTATAGATAATGGCATTACTGCTCAATACCGAACCGGTAAAACTGCCTTTGATGTCGTTTTCAAGCGGTAGGACCGTCATGGAATAGGTGGAAAAATAGGGATTATTTCTTTCGATGTCGTTCAATCCCCAGCAGGTGGGAATGTTCTCCTCGGTAATCAATGTCCAGAGTATATCCACTAGCATATTCCGGGGCAGATCTTTATATTCCGTACCCAGTTGGTCTTCATTCATATATTGAGCGAAATATTCTCGTATGGCATTATCCGTAGGAGCGATAATTACCCGCGCTTTGGATTCATTGGCGATGTCTACCGACCATGGTTTTACGTCCATTCTGGATATATTGTAGTATTTTGTCCGGGTGGTGTCGACCACTCCGTTGATCAGACCGGCTGTTTCATACCCTGAAAAATTATCCAGCCAGGAGGTCAGGATGGATAAATCCTCTTCCTTGGCGATGGCTTCGTCGGCACGCCAGGCGTAGGGGAGTTCTTCATCCAGCACATGAACCACTCCGTTTGAAGCGGGAATGTCGCGGTCGACGGTGGATACTCTGGCACTTTCTACCATAAAGTCCGAACCCTGTTTATTGCGGAGTTTTTCGTAATCTTCAGCGCAGACGTCGAAATAAGGCTGTGTAAAAACCCGGAGATATTTAGACGGATTTTTAGAATCCTGACGGGTTTTATAAGTTACTTCCCGTTGGTAAGCCAACAAATAGTCCTTATGATTGGGCTTGAAACCTTCGAATGCTTTTTTGAAATCGTACTCGAATTTCATTCCTGTCATGAAATGATAATTGATATAGCGGATCATGGTTTGCATGGGCAAAGTCTCCACTGTAGCGTTGTTTTGTTGTAAAAACGCTTCTACGGCCTCGTTGCGAGGGGCAAAACAAGAATATAAACCCGATTCACCCAGAGTGCGTTCGAGTTCGGCCCGTTTGATCATGCTGACAAACAGGGATAAATCTTCTCTTTGTTCCAATACCTGTACCACATTCAAACCAACGGACGACTGGCCTACATCGTGATAATGATCGTCAAATTCTTTGCGGCATGCTGTCACTATAAACAACAGCGACACGATACATACAGATAAGTTAAGTTTGTTCATATTTTTTAAATTACGGATTTTAATTATTGTGCTAGATCCTGTCCGTATAGGGCGAATTCCGCTAGACCTCCGGAAGTACCGCCCGTTGTCATCGGGGTGGTGAGAATCAGTCGGATATACCGGTATTCGATGGGATTAGGCAGTACGAAGAGCTGCATGTCATTAGAATTTTCCAATGTACAAGTACCGCAAAAGGTCCATACAGTGCCGTCGGCGGTGGTATAGTCGTTGCTGCCCCAGATTTCGATGTCTTTGGTCATCTTGTTGTCCTGACGTTGTTGAAATTCTGCCTTTTCTATTCTTTTTTTACTTTTCAAGTCAAAAGTGGCGTGATGGGGGTAAGTATATTCTCCGGTCCATTTGGAGTGCCAGAATGTAGAAGTTTTACCATCCAGTACATTGGCTACTTTGTATTGACTGTCGTTTAACTGGGATGAAAAATCCAGCACTTCCCATAAAGAACGGTCGAATTTACCTGCTTCCAGTTTGTAGAACTGAAATATGTAGGGTGCCGACTGATTGCCATAAGTGTCGGAAATGTAAGAAGAGACGTTGATTGTCTGTGTCCCTTCTAATTTAGAAGCTACGGCAATGAATTTTTCTCCGGAGGATTTTGCGGAGGCCAGCACCTCCTCTTTGTAATCGTTACCGTTGATGTCCGAATATTCCAGATCGATATAGAAATCTTCGTCGTAAATATTATCCCAGCTCAGGTAAATGCCGCCGAAGTCCACCGTAGTTTTCACTTTGCCATTGAAGATATTCATCAGCGGTTCCAGGGGACTGGCAAAAAAACTTACAGGTTCGGAGGCTACTCCTTCCCGGTTGTAAGTAATAAATTTAAACTCGTAGGATTTACTGGAGCCGAAACCACGGACCAGTTGTTCGGTGATTTTTTCATCTACCAAAACCTTTCTTTCCTTTCCATTGTCGTTGACATAGGAAATTTCTGTGTAGGCCAGGTCATTGCTTAAGGGCTTATCCCAACGGAATAGGAGAGTTCCGTTACCAGCCTCGTAGCTGATGTTGGAAACCGGCGCAATCGCAGTCACCTTTTCTACATCGTCGCTACATGCTTCTATACCGATTAATAATATCGGTATAAGAATAAATGTCAATATTCGCTTCATCGCAGGTCTATTAAATTATTAATATATTTGAGTGTTAAATTATTTCTGGCTAAAACTGGGTGCGACAATTAAAAACGTTCGTTTATTTTTGGAACTTTTCGGGGGTATTTGGGGGGGTATTTTCAAGGAGAAAGACGAAAGGAAAATCAATAAAAATAAACATATTTTAAGCAGATTTGCGGCTTGTATGAAGCCGATAAAGATGTTAATCTGAGTTTATTTATTTTAATATTAACATTCATGGGTTAAGATATTTTAAAACATTCCCAATGAAATGGAAACTAAATTTAATATATTTAACTTTCTATTAATGGAGCATAAGAGCTAGAAAAGAAGTTTTATTCAATGAAGCGGCAAGGTGTTCTTCTAACAAGTAATAGGTCGGATCAAAATTTTATGGAGAAGATGCGGAAGCGAGGGATTAAAAGATATATTGGCAATCCTCATGTACAAGATAGCAGAAGGGAATAAGATTTTAGAAGAAAATTTCTATTACTGAAAGGCAGAGATAGAAGGATTGAATTTCTCTACGGGTAGAGGATCGCGGTAGTAACAGCGGGTGATCCTCTTTCAAGAAATATAAGGTTGAAGATAAGGAAATAAATGTATCGATATTCCATTTTAGTCAGCAGAAAATGCTTCTCCCGGACGGCAAAAGGCAGGAAATATAAAAGCCCGACTGTTTCTTTTCAGTCAGGCTTTTATTTATCGAAGAAAATTTATTCAGCACCTCAGTTCTTCACCAGCGAGCCACCGGTCCAGAGACAGCCCCAAACAGAGGGTTTATTGGTCATACTATTATTGGCTCCGCCGCCGCCAAAACGTTCTGCAGGCAGGGAAATTGTTCCTTCAGCGGCATTGTAAATTGCTTCTACTGAAGTCAGATCAGTTTTGCCATTGATTAACATCCTAAGACCAACATTTCCGTTTCCATTCCCAAAATTCCAGTTATTATCCTGAAAACGCTGATTCAAAACGACATTCGTTTTTCCTGTCTTTCCGTCGTAAAGCAGATCGAAATAGCAATCTTTGCCATTCCAGAAAGACGACATCACTACTTTTACTCTTTTCTGCCATTCGACTTTAGAGATTTTGACAGAAGTGCTACCTACACAATTATCCGGCTTATCAACTGTGATGGCCCAGTTACCCAACAGTTTGCGGTATGCTCCGGCGAGGAGTTCGATTTTAGCAATCTTATCAGGATTTTTAACAACTAAATCGTTCACTTTCACCACCTGCAAGTCAAAGGGCGCCGGCTCGTTCAAGGAGTCCGACAGCACTTCGATCTCAAAGCTATGTTCTGTTTCGCCTTTGGGGAAGACCACTTCCTCGGACAGGCGATAGAGATTGTTGTTGGCAAAAACAAGCTTCATATCGCATTGCGGGGCTTCTTTTACCTCCAGGCGTACGGTTTGTTTGCCGGAAGCTTCTTCAAAAGTGAAGGAAGTAATGTTCCACTGGGGCAAATCTCCGTTCGATAGGGATACCAGACAAGCACTCGGCGACAATATAGCCCACTCGTCGCTGGAAGCATCCAACTTTAATTCAAAGGTCCGGGTATCGGCTACCACTCTGTCTGGGATGGGGCTTACGGATACTGTTCCTCTGGTGCTTCCGGCAGGAATAGCCACAGCACCTGCATTATCAAGCGAAAAATGCTCTCCGGCCACAGCAGTTCCATCAATGGCTGCCACAGTGAACTGCAGATTTTCTTCGGCCGGACGATCGGATATCAATTCGACCTGCAAATGGGCATCGTACTCACTTCCTTCAACAGCCGTGGCATTAAACTTGACCAGATAATTATCGTCGTCGATATACAGGCGGCAGCGTTGCTGTGCTTTACCGATAACGGCATTGCCTCCTGAAACCTCCGTTATTTCCAATTCACCCACCAGCATACCGTTTGCGGCATGATCGTTTAAGGTCCTTACCCGTATCGAACTTTCTGTCGCTCCGGGCTCTAAAGTGATTTCGGGGGTTTCGATTTCAAAATTAACGCCCGCTGTTGCTGCATTTCCCAATTCTACTGTCCGCGGACTGACTTTCACCGTCACTGGCTTTTCCAGATTACCGACTACCATTAAAGGGATTTCCAGGGCATCCGTCAGATGGGCTTTTTCAGAAGTAGCGACTTCCACTTTCCGGAAGGCTACAAAAGAATTGCTACTCACCTGTACGTGGCAACGGATGGCATCGCCCAATCGGGCAGGTGCAGGATCGCCCTGCACCTTGGATAGTTCTATGGTAAAGTTCCAGTCGTCGTCGATTTTCCCATTATCGGATAAAATCACCCGCACCGCTCCTTTTAAAGTGTCTCGTTCCACTACAGCCAGCTCATCAGGCACATAAAAGTCCGAACCCTTTACGCCTCCCTTTACATCGACAATCCTTACTTCCACCTGAACCTCTTCATTCACCTTTTCGGACAATGCCAAGGGTATTTCAATTTCCCCACTGCTTTTCAACACGCTCACCAAGGTATCGGCAAAAGCGATAATTGCCTCAGGTCCCTGGGGGACTTCCGGCTGTAGTCCCTCCGACGAACCGTCGTCTCCCGGGAAACAGCCATATTCTTTCTTCTCGGAACAGGACCAAATTACGACCGAGAGAAGGGTTGCCATAATAATTTTATACATTTTCATCTTCAACATGCTTTAAAATCATTGTTGCTTCTTCCAAACATTCTGACTTCTTCCGTCAAATATCCTTCTGCGCGTGCCGCCTGCGTCATACCAGTCAGAACCCAATGACCCTGAATATTCTAATGTGTATTCGTCTGTCTGCTTAAGCTCGACGCTCTTACTCGTCACGTCTTTCCATTCTCCCAAATAATAGGCCAGCTTACCGGTAAGTGTACCAAACTCTTTATCGTTGTATATCCCCAAATCGGAAGTCGGATCCAGATAATATTTGCCGTCGATAATTTCCAGTTTCCATTTCCAGGCTCCATCCATACTTCCGGTCCAATTGTTTACCAAATATTTTTTATTCCAATTAGCCAACATTTCTTCTTCGGTTGTTCCGGCAGAAAATACCTGATCAAAATTCTTTTCCTTAGATGTTACATTCCAGGTCCCTAAGAACTTACGATACTGGCTTTCCATCACCTTTACCTCTGCTGCGATGGGCTCTGCGAGTCTGAATCCGTCAACTTCCACAATATTCATCTCCAAAGTAGCAGAAACAGTCGGAGCTGAGAATACATTAATGCCTATATTCATAGAAATATTAACCTTATCGGCATTTGCAGGAATCACTACTTCGGTCGGAACATTGGAAAAATAAACTCCCGGTTGGGTTTCCTTATTCACCATGTCGAATTTCATCACCCTTTCCTTATCGACAGCAGGAAGAGTCAATTCCAGAGTATATTCTCCGAAATATTCTTCTACTTCAAAAGCCGATTTTTCAAAGGCAGGAAAATCGTCGTTCAGAATGTCGATAGTACATTCGCTTTCTTGTTCCGAAAGGGAAGCATTGGCGCCTTTAACACTTCTTAAGGCAAGAATCAACTGCCGATCGCCGTTCACGATGTTGTCACCCAATAATTTCACATATACATTGGCTCTTTTGGATTCTCCGATAATAATCGTCCGGTTCTCCTGCGTCAATTCGTAATCCACGCCTTCAACCGCCGTAGAAGCGACTGCCGGAGCCAAAGTAACGGTAACGTCGCCTTCCGGCACCTTGTCTATTACAACCGGAATTTCCAATACTTTTTCATTATCATATTCCTTGAAAGAAAGCGATTCGAAGGAAACCGTTTTCTTGATTTCTTCGCTGACGATCGTAACCGAACATTCCAGATTGTTCTTGCCTACGATCAAGTTACCGCCTTTAATTTCCTTGATGAAGAGATTAAAGGTCCGGTCGTCATTGGCAATATCGTCATCGATGGGTAAAATCTCTACATATACCTGAGAATCTCCGGGATTAACGGCTATTTCTTTAGAAGCAATCGTGAAATTGTAATATTCATGAGCTGTTTCATCCTTTGCCTGGACAACAATAGTAGAAGGTTCGGCAATTACGCCGGTGATAAGAATGGGAATGCGGCAGGTTGCTTTCCAATCTTCAGGAGCGCTTTCAGTAGCCGCCGATTCATAAGTCACCCAGCTAGTCTTTTCAAATTCAGCAAAGGCATTGTTCATGATAGAGATTTTGCAGGTTTGTGCCGTTTCTGCTTTTTTGCCATACCCGTAGACGCTTTTAAGCTCCAGGGTAAAGGCACGGTCGGTTTCTGCCTTTCCATTATCCAGGATCACCACAGTGACATACCCTACCTTAACACCCTTTTCAATCGAGATTACTTTCTCCTTAATGTCGAAATCGATCCCTTCGGAAGCTACGGTTCCGGTCTCTTCCTTTACTCCTACGGTAAGCTTAACAGTCCCTTCGGGTGCTTCGGCTAAAACAAGGGGGATTTGTACTTCTCCTGCATTTTTCAATACGCTGATTCCTTCTTTTTCAAAAGAAACAGCCACCTGAGGAACCGCTTGGGTTCCTTCGTTTCCCATACCATTATCGTCGTCGTCGTCATCGCAGCTTACAAAACAAACAGATAAGGCAAACAATATCCATAATAATTTAAAAACTTTCATATGATGCAATATTAAGGTATTTAGTATTATATTTCTCTTTTCTCCGAATCACTATGCGTCAGGGTACCTGAAAGCCTTGTAAATACAATTCCGCTAAACTGGCCACTGTATTATTCCTGCATTCTTCCACTCTAACCTTGAAATAACGGCCGGCCGGGTAATACTGTTTTACAGCGACCGAAACTTCTCCACCTCCGGTACTTCCATAAGTCGCTTCTCCCAATTTCGACCAACTATTTTTATCCGTTCCATTGCTTAAATGGAAGGAAACCCGTTTCGCATCGGTATTACCTGACCTGCGGACACATCTGACACTGGATATTCCCGTCAATTTTTTCAGGTCGACCACAATATCGAATGGTCCTTGAACTTCCCGTCCGCCACTCCATACGCTATGCCAAAAAGTACCATCATTGCCGTCGATTAATTTTACTGCAGTAGCAGGGCCATCCTGCTTATCTTCCTCCGAGGTGAAAGAATCGATGCTCCAATCCGTTTTGGTTGCAATTTCCCCAACACTAAAAACTTCCAATCCGCATTGAGCCAGATTATGTTCCTCTGTCAAGCCAAGTAAAGGAGTGGCAATCACCTGAAAACGATTATTTACATTTCCCGGCAATACATTCAGCACAAAGATGGTATCGGTTTGCCCCGCACGCATCCTTAATATATCCGTTTCTAAGGTCAGATTTTCCCCATTACCTGTATTCCGGCCGGTAAATTTCACTTCTACATCGTGACGCAAAGGCTGGGAGAGTTTCACTGGCATGGCGATGCGGTCGGCATTGACGCCGATATAGTAATTTTCGGCACCCACCGTCAGATCTGCATCATAATTGTAAACCGTAACTTCACAAGTAGCACCTTCCAGGCCTTCATGGCCTTCAACGGAAGTGATTTTTAACTGAAATTTTTTATCGGCTGTAATTGCCGGATCATAAACCGGTACGACTCTCACTACAACACTATCCTCGCCTTCGGGGATGGTGAGATTTTTATTTTCTATGGTAAAATCGCGGCCTTCCACCAGGTTATCTCCCTCGGCATCTACCGTTAGATGAACATCTCCACCGGCATCTCCCAGAATCTTCACCGGAATTTCCAATACGGCCTCTTGCTCGGGATTTTCTTCTACAGCCATTTCCGCAACACCCCACAACAATCCCAGGTCATCATTTTTAATGGAAATGATACAAGTACTTTTTTCAGTGATCTTCAGGGCTCCGATCACCTGGGTAATCTCCAGGACAAACATGCGGGTCGGATTGATTTCCTGATCATTTACCGGAATAATTTTTACCCCCACCTCTTCCAGGGAAGCTCCCTTTTCTATACGGATTTCCTTGTTTTCAATCTCAAAATGCTGATGTTCGACGGCCTGATTGGCAAAGTCCACCGGTTTCACATTCACGGAAATCAAAATTCCATCGGTCTGTTTTCCTTCTACCAGCAAAGGCACTACAATGCCTTCGGTATCATCCTCGCGCAAAGCAAAATTTGCTTGTTCAAAGGCCACGGAACAATCACTTTCGTCATCCAGACCGGTAACCCGGCAATGACCGGCATCCGGACGGATGCTTAAATCCGTTCCTCCAACCAATACTAAATCCAGAGAACGTGGCAGATTGACGATATTGTCATCTACTAAGTCCAATCCCACCAGAACAGAATTTTTTCCCTTCGGAATCAATATAGACTTGGCTTGCAGAACATAGTCCTTGTTTTCCTGAATGTTTTCCTCATTTTGTACGGCAACATTCAAAGTAAGGTCCTTCGGGGCGGGGGCGGAAAGAATAACTTCAATTTCCACCGAGCCGGCATTTTCATACACCGTGCAGGTTGTGTCCTTAAAACCTGCCACCAGACTACTGCTTTCCTGGCCGACCTTTACATCGTCGTCGCAAGCCCAAAAGGCCAACGCACAACAGCAAAGCATTATCAGTAATTTTATATACTTCATTTTTCAATGATTAAAAGTTAGCAAATCCTTATTTCTTCCGGAATAGACTCAAATCGATTCCTACCGTGAGCCGCATGGTTTCATCCAATGCATTCGAACTTTTATCAGCCAGCAAATAGGCGAAATCGGCACTTACATGCCAATGGCTCAAACCGATACCCAAAGCTGTGTGATTGGAAGTTCCCCGATCCTTGTCTCCCCAATGATAACCGGCCCTCACGAAAAGGATGTTATAACACAGATACTCAGCACCCACGGCACCCATGTATTCGTCCTCATCCGACGGAATAGCCCGATAGTCATACTCTCCGGCAATTGTCAACCGATGATGGTCGTTAAAAGGCATTTTATAAGCCGTTCCTACCCGGAACATACCGGGTAACTTATTATCATCACCGCCGTAAGAAACATCCGTGCCCAGATTCGAGAAACCGGCCCCCAGACTCCACACGGCATTTTTGCACAACAAATTAGTGGTTAGTTGATAATACAAGCTTAAGTCGAAACCGACCGCATCGGCAGCATGAGCATCTTCCTGGTCTAGATCCGAATGGATATAGCGTACGGTCGCTCCGATGGAGAGCCCTTTGAGCAATACATGGGAATACCCCAAATCCAACGCATAGTCCTCGGGCTTCATATTCATCATTTCTCCCGGAGAAAAATGCCGGAAAGCGGCGGTTAAAGCACTTTTGTTATTTATTTTATAATAGCCGGCCAAGCTATGTAAACGACTTTTTTCCATATTATGGATGGTCCGCGGAGTATAGCTATAGGCTATCTCTCCGTCTTTATCCGCCAAAGCGGTTTTGGCACCGTTCCAGAAAACAGACCAGGCGTCGGCGGAAGTGGCCGACCCGATACCACCCATTCCCACCGAACGGGCATCCGGAGCGACCTCCAGAAACGCTGCACTTTGTCCGTAGACCATCATTCCGATCAGGCAGAAAGCCGGTAACAGTATTAATTTTAAATTCATAGGTTATACCGATTAACGAGTTACACAATCTTATTTTTTAGTAATAGTCTGTTTCAATTCCTGACCGTTTGCCGTAGTGATAGTAAGCAGATAAACTCCCGAGGAAACACCACTCAGGCTCATATCATATCCTTCTGCGCCAATGGCAACCTCCTGTGCAATCACCTGGCGACCGGACATATTATAAAGACGAATCACAGCTTTTCCTTGTAAATCTTTCCCCAAACGAATATTGACTACATTATTCTGTAGGTTGGCACTCCAATCTTCACCGTCCATAGATTCGCCCTTTACATAAACTGCAAAGCGGCAACTTACCGACAAATTATCCGGATTTACGGCACGTACCGTAACATAGGTCGTTCCCACCTTACGGGGAGTAATCACCAGTTTATCCCCTTTGCGTTGCGCAATAGCAACCGTATTATCCGTATTTTCCAGATTATAAACCAAAGTTGCCTTACCCGGATCGGCAAAATGATCGCTCAATGAAAATTCCATTTCCCGGGCACTTACAGCAATTTCCTGATTCTGAATAGGATTGGTGATAATGGGAGCCGTTGCTTTTCTGACTACTTCAAAAGGAATCTGTAAAGTAGAAGAAGCTCCGTATTGGTCCATTACTGTCAATGTCAACGAATAATTACCGGCGACTCCATATCCTGCATGAATATCTAAATTCAAATTCCCTTCCGCATATTCGATATTCACCCACGACAGAGCCGGGTGTATTGCGGTGGCTATCGTTTGATTTTCAGGTTCGATACATCCGATGGTCAACCGACGGGAAGATCCTTCGTCCAAAAGAATTTGTCCGCTCCAGCCAGCCGTTAATTGAGGAGCCTGATTTTTTACCGTTACCGCCGATTTTTCAGCAGAGAGTTCAGAAAAACTGCCCCAACGGTCGAAGGCACGAAGCCGATAGTAATAGCGTACATCTGCTCTTAAGCCGCTTATTATTTCCCGGATTAAGGTTCCCTCGGGCAAAAATTTAACATCCCTGATCTTTTTATTTACCTCGGGTGCATCGACGTCCGTGATGGGAGAAGTGCTCCAATAGAGTTCGTATTTGCTCAACGGACCATCTCCTGCCACACCTACCGTCCATTCAAAAATAGCCCAGTTGTCATAAGAATCTATCAAATGCAGCTCTGTCGTATCCGGAGCCTCGGTCGACGGAGGAGTCAAAGCGGTGCCCACATCTATATATCCTACGCCCATCAAGCCTGCATATTTCGGATTATACTGGTCGATGTTGCCGGCAGAGTTCATCAAACGCTCCTTCAGTTCATCGGGAGTATAACCTTCGGCCTGGAACTTAGAAAGAACCAAAGCTGCACAACCCGTAGCATGCGGACAAGCCATAGAAGTGCCCTGTTTCCAGGAATACCCGTCATTGATTTCCGTACTTAAAATGGCATATTTATCTCCATTGCTCTGCTCACCCCCCGGCGCAGTGATATCCACCCATGTTCCATAATTCGAATAGGAGGCCTTCTTGAAATTCGCTCCCATAGCAGCTACTCTGAAATTTCTTTCGTAAGCGGCAGGCCAGTCTGGAATATCCGAATTCCGGTTTGCAGCGGCAAAGATCACCAAGCCACCTTTCATCGGTCCGGTTTGTTTTCCATTCAAATCCATTCCGGCATTATCGATAAAATAATCGATAGCTGCCCGTATCGCCCCGTTCAAAAAGTTCGTTCCGGTTTCATCCGGTCCGCTCGTCCAGCTATTGGAAGAAATGGTTGCTCCCATATCGGCTGCATAGGTATACATTTTCGGATCGGTATAATTTTGGTCCTTTCCTGTCTCCGGGTTCGTCTTGAACATCTGGCAGCTCATCAGGCGGATGCCGTCACCTTTGCCGGATCCACCTGCAATGCCGCACACGCCGGTACCGTTATTGTTTACCGCTCCAATCGTTCCGGCACAGTGGGTGCCGTGAGTATGCTGTACGATCGTTCCACTCTTGTCTACGTAATTCCAACCGTAAATATCATCCACATACCCATTGTTGTCGTCATCCACTCCCGGAGTACCGTTCAATTCAGCTTCATTCACCCACATATTGGCAGCCAAATCTGGATGATCCGTTTTTATACCGCCATCCATCACGGCTACAATCACTTTCGGCGATCCGGTTTCAATTTCCCAAGCCTTGAAGGCATTGACATCGGCTCCTTCTATAGCACCGACCAACCCATTCGATAATTCTCCGGTATTGTGGTAATGCCATTGCTCGGGCAAACGGGGATCGTTAAACGGCAGCTTTCCGGTATTCCGGG
>CAJKZL010000004.1 GCA_905204385.1 uncultured Odoribacter sp.
ATACAGAAAGCCAGTCTATGTTTTTCAGTAATTCAGATTTCCTGTTCATATCTTCGATGTCAATGCTGTCCGTTTAGCGGAAAAAGATTAGTATTTCGCTCTGTTTGTCCCATTGTAGGTAAGCTGGGTTGTATTAAGCTCAGTTCATACATTCTTTGTTCCATTTCCTTTTTCCGGGTAGAAATTTTACCTTTCAGATATATTTCCATGATCAGCCCACCGATGGGGACCGCTGCAGCAGCTCCGAAACCGCCGTTTTCAATGTATACTGCAACGACAATCCTGGGATTTTCCCGGGGTGCGAATGCCATGAAAATGGAATGGTCGTGCCCATTGTTTTGCGCTGTTCCCGTTTTTCCGCAGATAACCACCGAATCGATGGCGGCTCCCCGGGCTGTCCCCAGACTGGCAGCTTGTGTCATCCCGTCGATGACGACCTCAAAATTTTCCCGGCTGCAATCCACAGTATATTTGTGGACTTGGTTGTTCATTTCCTCTAAAGGACGTACGATGTGGGGAGTCATATAATAGCCGCGGTTTGCAATCACACAAGCCATATTGGCTATTTGCAAGGGAGTCAGCAGCAATTCACCTTGACCGATGGATAGAGACATGATAAAACTCCAGCGCCAATCCTTGGTTTTAAACTTTTTGTCATAGATCACCGGATCGGGCAGTAATCCGCTTTTTTCGTTTGTAAAATCCGGGCATATTTTCGAACCCAATCCGAAAGAACTCATAAATTCTCTCCAGGCTTGATAAGATTCCCGGACAGTTTTATATTTATTGTTTTCAAGAATTCTTCTCCAGACATTCACAAAATAAGGATTGCAGGAATGTTGAATCCCTCCTCTTAAATCCAGAGGAGAAACATGATTGTGGCATCCCATGCGGATCCCTCCGATGGGGGTACGTGCTTTGCCGATGCATTCGAAACGGGATTCCGGAGTGATGACCTTTTCTTTCAATCCGTAAAGTGCCTGGAGCGTTTTGAAAGTAGAGCCCGGCGGATAAGCTCCGCTGACTACCCGGTCGATCAAGGGCTCATTCGGATCTGCCAATAATTTTTTGTAGTTTTTCCCCCTTTCGAGGCCTATCATCAACTGAGGATCGTAACCCGGACTGGATACTTTCACCAGGATCTCTCCGGTGGAAGGTTCAATGGCAATAATACCCCCCTTTTTATTCATCATCAATCGGTAGGCATATTCCTGCAAATCGATGTCCAGGGTAGTGGTCAGGTTTTGCCCTACGATTGCCGGCTTATCGTATTCGCCGTCTTTAAACGATCCTTTAATCCGGTTGTAATTATCCACCAATAAGATTTTTTCTCCCTTTACACCTCTCAGAACTTTTTCATAGGTCTTTTCTAATCCGCTAAATCCGATGTAATCTCCCATGGCGTAGGTACTGTCGCGCTCTATCTGCGCCTGACCTACTTCACTGATGTATCCGAATACATCCGCAGAATGCGAAACGTTATATTTGCGTAAAGTCCTGGTTTGCATAAAAAAGCCCGGATATTTGTAGAGCTTTTCCTGCAATACGGCATATTTATCTGCCGTAATTTGAGAAATCAGTACGGAAGCTTTATAAGTAGAGTAACGCCGGGAACGTAACAGACTTTTCACCAGGGTTTCCTTTTCAATCCCTAAAATGGAAATCAATTCCGTAGTATCGAAGGATTTAACTTGTCGGGGAATAACCATCAGATCATATGCCGGTTGGTTTTCCACCAATAGTTTACCGTTCCGGTCGAAGATTAACCCCCGCGCCGGATATTGGGTGGCGATTCGCTGGGAGTTCATCATGGCTTTTACTTGAAACGATTCGTCAATAACCTGCATATAAAACAGGCGAATGATATATATACAACACACACATACTACAATCGCTGTTATAAGTGTCTTCCGATGTGCATATTTGTTCATGACGCTACATTTGAAATTTAGTTTTGTCCTGACGGATTCTCCGGAACTTTTCTTCCTCGCCCGACTCTTGCGTTAAATACAGTCGGTAGGAGTTCGAAAACAGGAGTGCATTAATTCTGTTTCTTTTTCAAAGCTATAAAATAATACAGTACGATGAAAAGGGTAGAAGCAAGCGTACTATAAAAAATACGCATTAAAGTAATCAGGAAATTTTGAAAGCTGAAAGCCTCGCAAAGTATCAATACAACATTAAAGATTAAGGTAGAAATCAACACGTATTTAAAGAACCAACCGAAGTCACTGATTTTTTGTTTTCCTTGTATGTCGTCGATCTGTTCCCGATTGGAAGTCAACATTAACAAGCGGGGACGGATATAGGCAATGAGGGTTGTGGCTGCAGCATGGATTCCCATGGTATGATTCGCCAAATCCATAAACAACCCCAGGGCGAATCCAAACAGTAAAATGGTTGCATTCCGCAAACGGTAGGGGAGAATATATACTCCCAGAATGTAAATATTGATATATACATAGGAATGGAGTTGTATATTATCCAAAATCGTTAGTTGCAGCAACAACAAAATAAACAGATGTAAATAAAATTTCGGATTACTCATAGCTTTCCCCTTCCAATTGTTGTTGTTCTTGCTTTTTGGTATATGCAATCACATAGATATCCGATATCCTTTTAAAATCAGTTGCCAGTTTAACCTTTATCGAAAGGAAATTGGCGGTTTCTTTGTTTACCGATTCGACAAAACCGATTAGCTTACCTTCCGGAAATATGGTTGAAAATCCCGAGGTAACTATAGTGTCCCCAACCTCTGCATTGACATGGAAAGGGATGTCATTCAGATAGGAGTATCTGTAGTCGTCTCCATCCCACTGTAAAGATCCGTAATAGCCATTTTTTTTGATCTTGGCAGAGACCCTGAGGTTAGTATTGATCAACGGGATTACTTTAGCATAATGTTTGCTTGCTCTTTCCACCACGCCCACTACACCTTCGCTGGAGCATACCGCCATCTCCGCCCGGATTCCGTCCGCCTGGCCTTTATCGATCGTGATGTAATTCTTGGTTTTATTAAAACCCGAATTTATCATCTCCGCAGTTCTAAAGACATAATCGACATCGATAGAATCGTTTTTTATCCACAGAGAATCCCTATCTTTTGAAGGAAGGGCTTTCTTCAGTTCTTCGATTTGACTTCGAAGATTAGTATTCTCGGCAACTAATTTCTCATTGGTTACTTTTAGATAAAAATAATCGTCGATATCGGTGACTACTGCTGAGATTGAACCGAAAAAAGAAGCTGCATACCCTGAAAATACAGTTCTCTGATAGGAATTATGCATCACTATCAGAGAAAAGGATATGATTTCCAGGAGTATAAAAATGATAGTAAAATGATATTTTAATATCAGTTTTATAATTTCTTTCACGGTGAGTGGATTATCTGATCAGGAATGAGAATTTATCAACATTCTTCAGAGCGATACCGGTTCCTCTTGCCACAGCCCTAAGCGGGTCCTCAGCAATATGGAAAGGGATATTCAATTTATCGGTCAACCGCTTATCCAGCCCCCGGAGCAGGGCTCCTCCTCCTGCCAGATAAATGCCTTTATTTACGATATCGGCATATAGTTCCGGCGGGGTTTGTTCCAAAGCTCCTAAAATGGCAATTTCAATTTTGGAGATAGATTTTTCCAGACAATGGGCTATTTCCTGATAGGAAACCGGAACTTCCACAGGTAAAGAAGTCATCTGATTGGGCCCTTGTACGATAAAGTCGGCAGGGGGCTCGTCCAATTCCGAGAGGGCCGAGCCGACATGGATTTTAATCTGTTCTGCCGTCCGTTCTCCGATGCGGATGTTATGCTGATGCCGCATATATTCCTGGATATCGTCCGTCAAGTCGTCACCGGCAATGCGAATGGATTTGTTGCTGACTATACCGCCTAAAGAGATAACGGCGATTTCAGTAGTACCTCCGCCTATATCCACTATCATATTTCCTTCGGGAGCTTCCACATCCAGTCCGATTCCCAGTGCTGCCGCCATCGGTTCGTATATCATGTATACATCCCGGCCTCCGGCATGTTCCGAGGAGTCGCGGACAGCACGCACTTCCACTTCGGTACTTCCGGAAGGGATGCATACCACGATCCGCAGGGAAGGAGAGAAGAACTTACTGTTGACGCTAGCCATTTTAATCATTCCGCGTAACATTTGCTCGGCAGCGTTAAAATCAGCTATCACCCCGTCTCTTAAAGGACGGATCGTCTTGATGTTGTCGTGCGTCTTTCCCTGCATCTGCCGGGCCTTTTCTCCGATTGCAATGACTTTCTCGGTCTTGCGGTCTATGGCAACGATCGAAGGTTCGTTGACCACCATCTTATCGTTGCATATAATGATGGTATTGGCTGTCCCTAAATCGACAGCTATATCTTGCGTCAAAAATGAAAATAATCCCATTTGTATGAATCTTAAGAATTTAGGAATTAATGTTTAAAATGTCTCATTCCGGTAAAGAGCATAGCTATGCCATACCGGTTCGCAGTGTCGATAGACTCCTGATCCCTGACCGAACCTCCCGGTTGTATGATTGCCGTAATGCCTGCTTTATGAGCAGCTTCTACGCAATCCGAAAAAGGGAAAAAGGCGTCTGAAGCCATTACACTTCCCGGAATCCGGTCTCCGCCCTGACGGATTGCATTTTCCAGCGCCCAGATCCGACTCACCTGTCCCGGTCCTACACCAGTGGTACACAGATTTTTTGCAATGGCAATTCCGTTGGATTTAGTATGTTTGACCACTTTCCAGGCGAACATCAAATCCCGCATTTCGGCCTCTGTAGGTTGGCGGTCGGTCACTACTTTCAGTTCCGCTTCGTGTAGTAATTCCGTATCCAGATCCTGAATCAACAAACCGCCCAATACCGTTTTGGCTTTGCTTGCCTTTTGGTCTTTTTTCCCGATATATTCCAGTTGGAGCAAACGAATATTCTTCTTTTTAGTCAGAATATCGAGAGCTTCCTGAGTGAAAGAAGGAGCGACAACTACTTCCAGGAAGGTTTTTGCCATTTCAGCGGCAGTTTCGGCATCTATCTCCCGGTTGGCAGCTACGATACCTCCGAAAATAGAGACGGGATCTGCTTCATAAGCCCGTCGATAGGCTTCTGCCAGGGTAGAGGCGCTACCGACGCCACAGGGATTGGCATGCTTGGCAGCTACTATGGTAGGCTCTTCAAATTCTTTCAAGGTTTCCAAAGCACCGTCCGTATCCCCGATGTTATTGTAGGACAACTCTTTGCCATGCAACTGGACACTGCCGGGCAAAGTCCCTTCGGTTCCCTTTACGGATGCATAAAAAGCTGCCGTCTGATGCGGATTTTCGCCGTAGCGTAAATCTTGTTTTTTCTCATAAGTCAGAGTAAGGGTCTTCGGATATTTCAGGTTGAGTTTTTCCGAAAAGTATCCTGCAATCAAAGCATCGTAGTGAGCGGTATGTATAAATACTTTCGCAGCCAGCCTTTCCTTTGTCTCTGCCGAGGTATCGCCCTGGGCCTGAAGTTCTTCGATCACCGGACGGTAGTCCTCCGGATCGGTAAGCACCGTTACAAATTTATAATTCTTAGCTGCGGCCCGTATCATCGTGGGACCGCCGATATCGATGTTTTCAATGATTTCTTCGTGGGAAACGCCCGGTTTTAAAAGGGTTTGTTTAAAAGGATAAAGGTTACAAACTACGATATCGATGGGATCGATCCCCAACTCGCCCATTTGTTTTTTATGATTGTCATTGTCACGGATAGCCAAAATACCGCCCTCTACATTCGGGTGCAGAGTCTTTACCCTGCCGTCGAAACATTCCGGGAACTCAGTCAAATCTGAAATATCCATTACTCGTATACCTTCTTCTTTCAGCTTCTTGGAAGTTCCTCCCGTCGAAATGATTTCCCACCCCATAGAATCCAGCGATCTGGCAAAATCGACAATGCCTGTTTTGTCAAAAACACTAATTAATGCTCTTTTCATCCGGATAATATTTTTAATTCCTATCTGACAGAAACATTCTCTCAGATACACATTTATTTATGCAAAATCCTATTACGTGGCAAAGGTAGTAAAAAAAGAGTATTATTTTTATTTCCGAAAGCCGATCGTGTTTTTTTTTTATCCGATGAACTTTTCATCGTTTAATGGTTGCTTATAATCAATTTGTTACCCGATTTTACGACCGGGTATTCCTTTAAGGGATAAATATTTTTTTCGGCATCTTCCGGATAGCCGTAGAGCAAAAGGAAACGAAGCCCGCATACCGGGCATCGGACAAAACTTCCCTGTAAATCTTTTTGGCCGAAAGCAGAGGTCAGATCGGTACAATTCGTGCAGGTGGCGTCAAAACATTTGTATTCTGTATTGTTGTTGGTATAAATGATAATGCCGTGACCCTGATATCCTAAAGCGGTCCCGCTTGAAGAAGTACTGAAATACCTGGGCTGATCGATCCAGTTGGTGCTTTCTCCGCCTAGGGATAAATCGATTTGAGTATAAACGGGCACATCCGGAATAATGTGCTTATCCCGGATATTTTCGGCAAATTTATGACTACAACTTACATTTATTCCCAAATGAAAGGCTAATACGGAAAAAAATATTATTTTTGATTTCATTATTGATAAACTTTGAACGACAAATATAGCAATATGAATATTATAACAGCTGATTTTAATTGGATTTCCTTATTGGTTATCGTAATCGTATGGATTATCGGTATGATGAGATCCAAAACCAAGAAAACAGTCGAAAGGCCGGTATTTTTTCCTCCCGAATACGATACCCAGGAAGATGAAAAAGAGGAAGGGTATACTGTTTCCGATTTTTCAGATAGGAGGGAAGAATCCTGGATTGCTGCGAACACAGCGCGTGAATCGGAAGTAACAATCGAACCTTCGAAACCGGCAATGAATTACCGACCGTTTGAAAATACTCCAGTTTTTCAGGACGATGAAGAAAAGGAAGAAGAACCCATTCGCATAGATCTCCGTCAGGCCATTATCAGCAGCGAGATCTTGCGGCGCCCGGATTTCTAGGGTTTAAAAAACGATACCGATACCGGTCGAAAGGGTGAAAAGATATGGCTTGTAATCTATATCGCTGTCCTGACTCAGTGATTGGAGGAAATATTTGAATCCTGGTTCGATCATGATTTTTATCTTACTGGATAAAGGATATTCCATGCCGAGTCCCCAATCGGTGCTCATATTGAAATTTCTGATATTTTCGGTACTTCCTAGGAATTCTTTATCATTGCCGTATTTCAGGTATACTTTATTGTTGACTATTATATTACTGCTGAATCCACCGATCAGAGAAAAAGAAATTTTGTTGTTGTTCAGTCTGTAGCGGAGATGCAAAGGGATGGAGAGGGTACCGAAAACTTGCTCCAGGGTTTCTTCTTCGTAGGAAGCAACGGTTG
The DNA here is from genome assembly GCA_905204385.1 of uncultured Odoribacter sp. The sequence continues at coordinate 7,414 of CAJKZL010000004.1, forward strand.
TGGTGGTGACAATGGCTTCAGAATTTCGGTAGGCTACCGCTTTTTGTTTGGTTTTGATGTTTCCCAGAGGAGTAGAAACTCTGCGGGAATTATTTCCCGCGGTCAGGGTAGCGGTAGGTCCTGATTCCATTGTTTCAGCCGTTTTTTGTCCCATGCGGGAATAGAACAGACCGGTTTCTACCGACCAGCGTTTTCCGGTTCCGATCGATAACGCCAGTCCGCCTCCGCTATTCATCATACCTTCCATTTGATCGTCACTATAGCTTTTTCCGCGGGTATTTTTCACGGAAGAAGAATAGTTTCCCGAAGAATAGGCCGGGGTATAGAGGCCGCTCAGGGCAATTCTCAGTTTTTCCTTTGTTTTTTCCGATTTGTGTTCCTCTTGCAACAAGGCCAGGTATTCGCGGTTGTTTTTTAAGGAAGCCTTGCTGGTGATGGGAATGATATCCTGGCGGATAAAATGATTTTTCAAATTCGTGTCGTTGTTTTTCCGATCGACGGCCTTGCTGTCTACCGATGCCGGGAGGGAGAGGGGCCGATAGGCCTGCCGGGTTCTGTTCTCCGTTTTTTGTCCGGATGCTTTTTTCTGCTGGCTGCTTGCTGTTTTCAAATAGGTGGATTGCTGAAGAGCGGGAGTGTGGCCGGCGAGAGGGGATAATGCGTGGAATTCAATATTTTCAACTTCGGTCAACCTTGCAATCACAGGCATTCTGGTTTCGTCGCTGGTATAAAGTTGTTTCCAAAGGCCGATACCTAAAGCAAGCAAGGCTACGGCTGCTGCTCCCCGGTACCACCATATGCTTCTTTTAGCATTGCGTTTGCTTAATTCCCGTTCGATATTTTGCCAGATGTGATCGGGCGGATCACACTGTTGTTCGAGCAGGGCTTTTTTGAATAATCGATCTATATTATTGCTCATGATTCAGGTATTCTCTTACTTTCCGCTTCAATATTTCTCTGGCTCTTGCCAAATTCGACTTGGAAGTCCCTTCGGTAATTCCCAGTGCCATTGCGATATCTTTGTGTTGCATTTCCTCCATCACATATAAATTGAAAACCAATTTATATCGTTCGGGCAATTGTTCAACGAAATCCGTCAGTATTTCGGAAGGTATATCCACAGTATCGTCGATGTCCGATTCTACGATATCGGGAACCTCTTCAACCAATTGGAGCTGGTGTTTGTTCCTAAATTTTTCAAGGGATAAATTGATAAATATTTTTTTCATCCATCCTTCAAAAGAACCTTTACCCGAATATTGGCCTATGGAATCAAATAATTTAATAAAACCGTCCTGCAAAGTATCTTCTGCTTCGGCCCGGTCCCGTGAGAAACGGAGACAAATGGCAAACATCTTTGCAGAAAACATCCGGTATATTTTTTCCGCAGCTTTCCGATCGCCTTGTCTGCATTTATCGATTATTTGATCCAACTTACACATCAATATCTGCTATATAGATGTAAAAAATTCAAAATGGTTGCGATTATTCATGGAAAATACTTTCTTAAGAGAAGAGGAATGTCTGAGAAATCCATATTCCTTTCTTCGGGGACTCTGGAATAATCCGGAATCGCAGGCATTTTAGCGATATCCTTTTCCAGTTGTTTCATCGGGACGGAATAGGACGGATCAGACATTTCTTCCTGTATTCTGCTTAAGAAATGGGTAACGTTTTCACCTTCAGCCATTCCTTCTCTTTTTCGTCCAGGAATGGAGAAATTTTTTCGTATACCTTTTCATGATATCGATTCAACCATGTTTTTTCATTTTGATTCATCAGTTCTGTTGAGAGTGCAGAAGTGTCGAAATAGCAAAGTGTTAGTGTTTCAAAGTCGTACCATTCGCCAAATTCATTTTCCGCCAGTCGTTTACACAATATAATGTTTTCATGCCGTATTCCATGCTTCCCTTCCCGGTATAAGCCCGGTTCGTCGGAAGTTACCATGCCAGGCAGAAGGGGTTGATGATTCAGGTCCTGGCGGATAGATTGCGGACCTTCGTGTACGTTCAGGAAAAAACCGATCCCATGGCCGGTGCCGTGTCCGAAGTTCCGCAGGTTCTGCCACAAAGGCTGCCGGGCAATGGCATCCAGGTTACAACCTCGGGTTCCCTTGGGGAATATGCTTTGAGATAAGGCAATCATTCCCTTGAGAACCAAGGTGTAGTCTTCTCTTTCCTGCGCGGTCAATTCTCCTAAAGGAATCGTCCGGGTAATGTCCGTCGTACCATGAGTATACTGACCTCCTGAATCCACCAGGTATAATCCGTGGGGTTCAAGCAAAGAGTCTTGACCGGGGATGGCTGAGTAATGAGGCAGGGCGGCATTTTTACCATAGGCCGAAATATTTTCGAAACTATCCGAAACGTAACCTTCATTTTGGGCCCTGAAGGAAGTTAACTTTTTCGAAGCTTCCGTTTCCGTTATAGAGTTGCCGATATTGTTTTCCAGCCAGTAAAAGAATTTCGTCATGGCAACGCCATCCTTTAAACAAGCCAGACGGAATCCTTCAATTTCCTTGTCTGTCTTTACCGACTTCGCCAGGATCACCGGAGAGGTTGTTTCCTCGACGGAGAAAGAAGAGGATATCCGATGATACACGGCATAATTCAGTGTATCGGGATCCAGACAAAAACGAGCATCTTCTTTTATGGTTTCCAAAAACAGAGATAAATGATGGTAGTCGTGTATTTCTATACCTTCCCGCTCCAGTGTAGTTTTTGTTTCCGGAGAAACCTTGGAACGTTTGATAAACAAGTATGCTTTTTCCTGACCGACGATAGCATAACCGATAGCCACAGGGTTATACTCGATATCGTTGCAACGGATGTTATAAAGCCAGGCGATTTCATCCAATGCACTCAATAGGAAATAATCCGCTTTCTTTTCCCGGAGCAAATCCCGTATCGATTCCATCTTTTCCTGGGCTGATTTTCCCGTGATTTCGGAAGATACCTGAATTAATTTGCCTTCCGGAAGAGCCGGTCGGTCCAGCCAAATGTCGCCGATTAGATCGCTTTCCTCTATCACTTTTATATTTTTCTCTTCCAGTTTAGCTTTCAGGTGCTTCATTTCATTTACCGGAATACAATAGCTGTCTAAGCCCACCCGGCTCTCTGCAGGTAAATGGCCTGCCAGCCATTCCGGATAGTTCACAGCTCCCGGAATACGCAGTTTATGAAGTTCTATCCCGCTGCCGCTTAATTGTTCCTCGGCTTGAATAAAGTAACGGGTGTCGGTCCATAGGCCTGCTGAATCTTTCAAAACTACGACCGTACCGAAGGATCCGGTAAAACCGGAAATCCATTCCCTTTGCTGCCAGGCTGCCGGTAAATATTCACTGTTATGCGGATCGGTGCCGGACACAATATAAGCATCCAGGCTTTCCCTTTCCATGATTTCTCTCAGAGCTGATAGTTTCTCACAAATGGTCATAATGCTGATTTTTAATTTCCATCAAATATAATAAGATTTAATAAAAAAATGAGTATCGGGTATGTTACAGTTGTAAATAAATGATCGGAGAAAAAGTCTAAAAAACAGAATTTACAATAGTAATTTATTTTTGCCGGATAAAAGATGCCGGATAGAAATATAAATCAGGAGGCATACAATTTTGTAACAGGAGAGGGTTTTGGATGTGTTATATATTAATAACCAGTTAATTAATTTGCAAATATTCGAGTTGAACTTTAAAATTCGGAAGCAATTTCCGATCATTGAAGCCAGAAAATAAGGAGTATAAAATGTATAATATTAATTATGTGTCGAATAATCAGTGAATTAAATTGTATTATATGAACTTTTATTTTATAGTATACTCCACTATTTCCTTGAATTTAAAGTAATATAAATATCTGATTTTTAATCATATAAACTTTGGAAGCTAAAAAATAATACTCAACAGGCTGAATTTCAGTTTAGAGGTTATAACATAGGCATCTTGAGGAAATGTCGATTACAAATGTAATGTGTTGTGTGTTACATCTGTAATTTGGTTCGTTTTGAATAATGTATTACATTTGTAACGACAAACTTAACAAGATGCAAGAAAGATTTAAGCAATTATTAGAAGAAAAAAAACTGACTGCAACCCGTTTTGCTGCATTAATCAAAGTAAATGCATCGGCCATGTCGCATATTCTGAATGGCCGTAGTAAACCCGGTTTTGATGTTCTGGATAAGATTGCCCAGGCTTTTCCCGATGTCAACCTAAACTGGTTGATTTCTGGCAAAGGTTCTTTATACAACAATTCTTCCGTTCAGGAATATGCCCCGGAGAAGGCGACTGTATCCTCAACTCCTTCGGAAAAAAAAGAATTACCTTCTCCCGTTTCATCGGTAAAAAATCGGGAAGAAACTCAGGCTATGCCTATAGCTTTAACCAACAAAAAAATTAAAAGAATCATTTTGTTTTTTGAAGACGGGAGTTTTGAGGACTATGAAAAATAAACAAGGTACTCGGAAAATAAGCTGCATTCAGTAAAAACCGTTCACTGAATGCAGCTTCCCTTCAAATCAAACCAACAATCTCGCTTACCGATTTAAATCCGTTTTCATCCAGATAAGCATTTATGCCTTCGATCACTTTGATTGTGACGGTCGGGTCGATAAAGTTGGCAGTTCCTATTTGAACGGCACTTGCCCCTGCCAGTATGAATTCCAGTGCGTCGGTGGCGTTCATAATGCCTCCTAATCCTACCACCGGAATTTTAACGGCTTTAGCTACTTGCCACACCATTCTCAGAGCGACGGGCTTCACGCAGGCACCGCTAAGTCCTCCGGTGACCGTGCTTAGAACAGGCTTTCGTTTTTTGGCATCTATGGCCATGCCTAGCAAAGTGTTGATCAGGGATACGGAATCAGCTCCCTCAGTTTCAGCAGTCAGGGCTATTTCCTGTATACTCGTGACATTCGGTGACAATTTCACCATCAAATGTTTGGTATATACTTTCCTAACGGCTTTAATGACTTCGGCAGCAGAAGCACAACTGGTGCCGAAGGCCATGCCGCCTTCCTTTACATTGGGACAAGAGATGTTTAACTCTATCCCCGGTATGTGTTCCAGTTCGTTGATTTTTTCGGCAGTAGCGACATAATCGGCAACGGTGGAACCTGAAACATTCACCAGTATATTGGTCTGAACGGATTTGATTTGAGGATATATATGCTCGATGAAATAATCGACTCCTTTATTTTGCAAGCCCACTGCGTTCAGCATTCCCGATGGAGTTTCGGCCATTCGCGGATAGGGATTACCTTCCCGGTGTTTCAGGGTAGTTCCCTTAACAATGAAACCACCCAATTTATCTAAATTGATAAAATCCTGAAATTCAACTCCATATCCAAATGTACCTGAAGCAGTCAGTACAGGATTTTTCAATGTTAAGCCATGATTAAGGTTTACGTTTAAATTTGCCATTTTAAGTCGTTTATATTGAATACGGGACCTTCTGTACACACACATTTATGGCCTTGCTTCGTATCGTTCACACAACACAGACAGGCTCCTATGCCACAAGCCATCATATTTTCAAGGGATACTTCACAATGAATGTTTTTCGAATAAGCATACTGGGCAACTGCTTTCATCATAGGAGACGGACCACAGCAAAAGAGATGGTCGAAGTGTTCCTTTAAAACCGAATGCTGGGTAGGATAACCTTTTTCTCCGTAACTGCCGTCTTCAGTGGTGAAATAAACCGTTGCGTATTTTTCAAATTCTTCTTTCAGAACAATATCCTTTTTTGAACGGGTTCCGATCAATACTACCGTTTCGAGGCCTTTAGCCTTCAAATCCTTGGCCAGATGCAGCAAAGGAGCGATTCCGACTCCTCCGCCTATCAGCAGACAGCGTCCTGAATCGGGTTGAGTGAAGCAATTTCCGAGAGGTAGTACGATATCCAACTTTTCTCCCGGTTTTAGTAAAGACAATTTAGCGGTTCCCGCTCCGGCAATTTTCACCATCAAATAGAGCAAACCCTCCTCAGGTCGAACGTCATGGACAGAAATCGGACGGCGAAGAAAAGTAGAAGGGGAATTTTCTACTTTTACATTAACGAATTGACCGGCTTTAATCTCCGGTAAATCAGGTGAATGCAATACCAACAAAAAGGTATCTCCATTCAGAAACCGGTTTTCTTTAACGGTAAAGTCAATAATTTTTTTCATTTTCTATGAGTCAGAGGGAATTGCTTGCACCTGCACGCGGATGAAGCGGCTCCCTGATTTGTATTATTTCAGTTTTTCACGCAAATATCTGCCGGTATAAGAATCAGGACAATTTACGAGTTCCTCCGGTGTTCCTTCGAAAACCACCGTACCTCCGTTTTTACCACCTTCAGGTCCCAAGTCGATGACGTAATCGGCACACTTGATCACATCCATATTGTGTTCGATAATCAGCACCGAATGCCCCCGTTCAATTAAAGCATTCAAGGATTCCATCAATTTATGAATGTCGTGGAAATGCAAGCCTGTTGTCGGCTCGTCAAAAACAAACAGTGTCGGTTCAGCATTTTCCCGGCGCTAATGATAGGCCAGCTTGACCCTCTGGCTTTCACCCCCGCTGAGGGTGCTGGACGGCTGCCCCAATTTGACATATCCTAATCCTACGTCCACCAGCTTTTGCAGTTTGTCTACCACGCTTCGTTCGCAATGTCCGTTGCTCTCGGAAAAAAATTCCAGAGCTTGGTTGACGGTCATTTCCAGAATATCGTAAATGCTTTTATTTTTATAAAGCACTTCCAGTACGTCATCTTTAAACCGCCGTCCCTTGCAATGTTCGCATTCGAGGTAAACGTCAGCCATAAACTGCATTTCTACTTTGATGATTCCTTCTCCCTGGCATTCTTCACAGCGTCCTCCCGGTACATTGAAAGAAAAATGGGAAGCTTTGAAACCTTGTAGCTTAGCAGCCTGAGTATCGGCAAAAATCTTTCGGATTTCGTCCCAGGCTTTTAAATAAGTGACCGGATTGGAACGGGTAGACTTACCTATAGGATTCTGATCGATGAATTCTACTCCGGACAATGATTTCATATCCCCGCTCAGTTTGTCGAAACTACCGGTACGATCGGAATAATCTCCGTAATATTTTTTCAAGGCGGGAACCAGAATAGATTTGATCAAAGTGCTTTTACCCGATCCGCTTACACCGGTTACGGCAGTCATTACTTTAAGCGGGAAGCGAACCGTAATATTTTTCAGGTTGTTTTCGGTAGCTCCCGAAATAGTGATCTGCTTATTCCAGGCACGTCTCTGTTCGGGAATTTCAATTTTTCTTTTCCCATAGATATAATCGGCTGTCAGCGTTCCGGCAGTTTTTAGTTGTCGCATGTTTCCCTGAAATACCACTTCACCTCCCAGACGTCCGGCCAGGGGACCGATATCGATTACTTCATCCGCCGCTTTAATAATGTCTTCGTCATGTTCCACCACCACGACGGTATTGCCCAGATCCCTGAGTCTTTTCAGTACCCGGATCAATTGTTCCGTGTCCCGGGAATGCAAGCCTATGCTGGGCTCATCCAAAATATATAACGATCCGACCAAAGAAGAGCCTAAGGAGGTGGCCAGGTTTATTCGTTGAGATTCGCCGCCCGACAAGGAGGAGGAAAGCCGGTTTAAGGTCAGATAGCCTAATCCTACTTCCAATAAAAATTCCAGACGATTACGGATGTCAGGCAATATTCTCTCCGCTACCTTGCTTTGTGCCGGATTCAATTCCAGATGGTCAAAGAAATCCTTCAATTCGGAAACGGGCATTTCAACCAATTCAGGAATTGATTTTCCGCTGATCTTTACATAAGAAGCTTCTGCTTTTAAACGAGTACCGTGGCATTGAGGGCATTTGGTCTTTCCGGTATACCTGGCAATCATTACCCGGTTTTGAATTTTGTATCTTTTGGATTCCAGGTGGGTGAAAAAGTCATAAATTCCTCCGAAATGAGAACAACCGTTCCATAATATCTCTTTTTCACTTTCACTCAATTCATAATAGGGTTTATGTACGGGAAAATTTATTTTATGAGCATTCCGGATCAAATCTTTTTTCCATTCACTCATTTTTTCCCCTCTCCAGCACATAATGGCATCCTCATATACACTGAGGGATTTGTTGGGAACAACCAAATCCTCGTCGATGCCCAGGACCCGGCCGTAGCCTTCGCATTTAGGGCATGCGCCGATGGGGGAGTTGAAGCTGAACATGTTCACCGAGGGAACTGTAAAGCTGATTCCGTCTGCCTCGAACCGGTTGGAAAAGGACTGCATTTTTCCGTCTATATCGATAAAACATTCCCCATTTCCTTCATATAGAGCAGTTTCTACAGATTCCGTCAGCCGGGAAACAGTGTCCCTTTCTTCATTCACAGTAAGACGGTCGATGACCAGAAAAACTTGGGCCGTTTCAGATAAAGGTTGGTTTGATCTCAGAATGTCTTCAATCCGGTGGAAGGCATCTTCTATTTTTACGCGTATAAATCCTTGATTCAACAAAAGCTTTAAGGTTTCAGCCTGATGTATGTTTTGTGGACGGGAGAGGATCACTGCCGTTTTTCCGGTATGTTTCAATATATACCGGGTGATGTCGTCTACGTTGTCTCTCTTCACTTCCCGCCCTGAAACCGGCGAAATGGTTTGCCCGGCCCGGGCATAAAGCAGTTTGATATAATCATAGATCTCTGTCGACGTTCCTACCGTTGAACGGGGATTGGAAGTATTTACCTTTTGCTCGCTGGCTACTGCCGGCGGGATACCTTTGATATAATCGCATTCCGGTTTATTTAATCGTCCCAAAAACTGACGGGCGTATGCAGACAAGCTTTCTACATACCGGCGTTGACCTTCTGCGTACAAAGTATCGAAGGCTAAAGAAGACTTTCCGCTTCCCGACACTCCGGTCATCACAATCAATTTATTCAAATGCAGCTTAAGATCGATATTTTTCAGATTATGTACCCGGATTCCCTTCAAATCAATATATTGTTCACTCATAAATCTCTGTTTTCAATCATACAAAGATAATGAAAAGTTGCGACCCGAAAAAATAAAAGCACCCTCGCGTAAGGATGCTTTTAAGCGTTTGGAATATGTTTGGAAATACGTTTATAGTCCGTTAATGACTTTAATTAATTATTCAGAAACAACTTCGAACTGAACTTCAACTTTCACCTCGCGGTGGAGTTTGATGACAGCCGTATAGGTTCCTACTTCTTTGATCTCTTTCAGCATGATCTTTTTACGGTCGATATCGAATCCCTGGGCCGTTAAAGCTTCGGAAATCATGATATTGTTCACAGAACCGAAAATCTTGCCCGTGCTGCTGGTTTTGGCACCGACAGTCAGTTTTACTTCGGCCAATTTAGCAGCTAATTCTTCAGCTTCAGCTTTCAGTTTTGCTTCTTTATGTGCACGCTGTTTGGTATTTTCCGCTACTACTTTTTTAGCAGCTTCCGTAGCTAAAATGGCGTATCCCTGAGGGATCAGGTAGTTACGGCCATATCCGGGCTTTACGTTGATCACGTCGTCTTTGTGACCCAGATTTGCTATATCTGTCAATAATATAATCTGCATTTCGTGTCCTCCTTTTAATTATTTCATCAAATCGGTTACGTAGGGCAACAAAGCAAGGTGTCTTACTCTTTTTACAGCAGTTGCAACTTTTCTCTGGAATTTCACAGAGGTACCGGTAATTCTTCTGGGAAGAATTTTACCCTGTTCGTTCAGGAATTTCTTTAAAAATTCAGGATCTTTGTAATCGATGAATTTGATTCTTGCTCTTCTGAAACGGCAGTATTTTTTCTTTTTAACATCCACCGTCGGGGGGGTCAGGTATCTGATTTCACTTTCGTTCTGTGCCATGGCTTATTTCTCCTCTTGTTTAGCTGCGTATTTACTTCTTCTTTTCAGCGTATACTCGTAAGCATACTTGTCTAATCTGAACGTTAAAAAACGAATGACTCTTTCGTCGCGTCTGTAGGCAGTTTCCAGTTTGTCTACCAGTGCTCCTTCAGCCTCGAACTGCAATAAATGATAGAATCCGGTCGTTTTTTTCTGGATCGGATAAGCCAGCTTGCGAAGCCCCCAAGCTTCCTCGTGTTCAATCGTACCACCGTTGTCCGTGATGGTGCTCTTGAATTTTTCTACCGCTTCCTTTATCTGCTGCTCAGATAAAACGGGAGTTGTAATGAAAACGGTCTCGTAATGATTCAACATAATGAATTGATTATTAGTAAAAAATAATTTATCGGCCGCAAAGGTAGTATTTTTGTATGAATTTCCCAAGAATTTGAAGGATCATTTATTTTTATAAAGTCAACAAGCATCATGATTAAAAAATTTGTTGATCTTTTAATCGGTATAAGTATTGCTCTCTTTTATTTTTCCTATAATCAGGTCCATCACCCGGCCTCGCACTGTTTTCCATCTGCCTCTGGGGGGAGGGTATTAAATTTGATTTTCTAAAGTATACATTTACAACATTTTCCAACTAAAGGAAAAAAATATAGGGACAAAAGTGCTTATAAGTGAGATAAATGTCTTACTTTAGTTTTAGATGAATAATGCAGGAAATTATCTCTTTTCTTATCTTAGTTAATAGAGATGATTTCTTAGGTAGATGTAAATAATTAAACAATGAAAACCTTATTAATTGTCTGTTTTTTACTTATGTTCCTAATAGGATGTAAGGAACGCCCACTTCGAATATCTAACCTATCTACAGAGAATATTGATTTTTTTTCTTTCAAACAAAAAGATATTCAAGATATTCCTGGTGAATATATATCTAATGTTCAATATATAAATCTCGGGATTGATAGTGTCGACTTATTATTCAGTAAAATTGATAAAATACAAATCATAAATTGTAATGTATATATTTTAGATTCCTATCAAAAAATCCTGGCTGTTTTCGATACCTTGGGGCATGGTATCGGAAAAGTAGGTAATATAGGACGTGCTCCAGAAGAATACTTGAATATAAGTGATTTTAGTATTGATAAAAAAGGTCAGGTTATTTTACTAGATGGCAGATCAGATAAAATAAATATTTATAACAAAAATCTGAATTTCGTAAGTTCTGTAAAATTACCTTTCGAAATCGACATTCTACAGTGTTTAGACGATGGAAACTATCTTCTAGGGTTATCTTCTTGGAATAAAGGGTTAAATACCAATGATAAAATCATTAAAGCTGAAAGCAATTTAAACCCGTTAAACGTATTTTGTCAATACGAAAAGGATACCGATCCTAATTATTGGATTAGTACTTACCAATTTCTAAATACGGGTAAACATATTATTTACAATCGTTTTCTTGATAACCATGTATATTTGTTTTCAAAAAATGGTCAACCTTTTAAAGACATCTGCTTTGACTTTGGAAAAAATAATGTTCCGGAAGCTGCAAAGAAAAATATAGAACAAAAAGAAGAGATGTATGATCGGCTCTGTTGTCTGAAAAATTTTACCATTGCTGGAGAAGACTATTTGTTGGGATATGTCTGGGACGAACGCACCGATAAAATATTTCTGATCGATAAATCAGAAGGTATTTTATACTTAGGAAAACCTGACCCTTTTAATAAATTAGGCCGTGTTATCGGAGTATGTGAAAAAGGAATTATCAGTTGTATTTATCCCGGAGAATACATGGAACACAAAAATAATGTGGAATTACCTGGGGAAGTTAAACAGCATTTAAATAACGAAGGTGTGGTTCTTCGCTTGTATTCGTTTCACAAAAATAATAATTGAGATGAAAAGCTATATAAAAATTATATTTATTGCAATTCTCTCCCTCACTTCTCTTTCCTGTAATCGACAAAGATGTGGAATTCTCAGGATTCCCGCTACATCGGCCTAATACCAGAGTAAAGATGGGAGGGTGGGTTATGAAAATATCACGATATTCTATATTAAAATTTGTCCTTTAGAGCATCAATAAACTTTCATTCTGTCCAAAGCCCGGTGGTATTCTGCGGCATGCCGGTTGTGTTCCCTCAGGGTCCTGGAAAAATAATGCCTTCCTGAAAAATCACTTTTAGCGCAGAAGAACATGTAATCGTGATGCCGATAATTCAATACCGCATCGATTACCTGTATAGAGGGCATTCGTACGGGGCCAGGAGGTAAGCCGGTATACTTATAGGTATTATAAGGGGAATCGATCTCCATATGCTTGGTGAGTATACGCTTAATCGTAAAATCTCCCAATGCATACTTCAGAGTAGGACAGGCTTCCAGTTTCCAGCCTTTATGTAAACGGTTGATATAAATCCCGGCGATGACAGGGTATTCTTCCACCACATTCGTTTCTTCTTCTACAATAGAGGCGAGCGTCGATACTTCGGCAGGAGAGAGCCGGACTTTCTCCGCTTTCGCGAGACGTTCCGGATTCCAGAATTTCTGATATTCTGTATACATACGCTTTATAAAAAGATCGGTATCGGTATTCCAGAAAATATGATAGGTGTTCGGAATAAACATTCCGATAAAATTCTCCGGCGTAAATCCCCAATTCGCAACATATTCCGGATTTCGGGCCTTGTTCAGAAAATCGGCCGAATCGATGGCCAGTTGCCTGAATATCGAGCCGGAAAATTCTTCCAACGTTCGTATGTTGTTAAAAGTAAACCGCACAGGTTCCTGGTTACCGGAACGCAACATATTGATCAGAGTATTATTGTCCATTCCGTTTTTAAGCCGATATCGACCGGATTTGACGGAAGAAGGATATTTTTTTAGTTCTGCAATTTTCCGTAGGGTGTATTCATTCCGGATATAACCGCCTTCGCAAAGGGTGAGCATCACCGTTTCGTAAGAATCTCCGGGTTGGATATAAATGATCCCGCTATCGGAAACCGTTACGTTCGGCCGTTTCAGAAAGTAATAATAAGCACTTGCCAAGCCTACTATTCCGAGTAAGACAACCAAACCTGATATGATTCCTATTTTTTTCATCGTTGGCGTTACAATGGTTTCCTTCTTCTTTTGTTCGTTACCTTCCTCCTTCGGTTATTCCTCATTTCGGAAATACAATACGTAATAATTCATATCCCGGTCTGCATCATAGCCTTTACGGATGTATTTTTTTTCTCCGTGTATATAGACATGAAAGTTTTTATCGAGTTTCAACACATGCTTAAAATATCTTTTTTCGTCTTTCACGGCAAAATCCGATACGGCGAATTCGTTGGGAAGTTCTACGTTATTGTCGGTTTCGAACTGGCATTTGAAATTCTCGAAGGCATCGATCACCTCGGGTTCCTGTACTACCTCTTGTTTGAATCTTTCTTCGGAAAAAATATCGGCGTCTTTGAAAAAATTGATGGAACGATTCAACATATCGATCTGATCCGCTCTGGGGACATCATTTTCCTGATTATAGATATCCTTTACAAAATTTTTGCAGAGATCCAGATAATTTGCCGTTTGGAAATAACTGTCGTCTCCCGGTTCAAGGCCCAGGAAATCGGTAGTCCAGTAAATAGCTTCTTTGGAATTTGTTTTATCCAATATACATACTTTATATCCGTTTTCCGGCTTTACGTTAAAGACAATACAGGCTTTATCCAGTTTTTTGATATTGATGCCTGATTCTCCGACCAATTCGTAGGTGTTCTGATTCATGACGATTTTCAGAAAGGTATCCTTGGTTTCCGATTTGAAAATCCCGATGGCATCGCAAACTCCCTCTTCGATATTGCAGTTGTGGAAATGGACAATGTATAATTCTCCGGATTTGATGTTCGGATTATTGGACTGTTCAAAAAGATGACGGGCGATTTCAACCGATTGATCATAGAATTCTTGTTCGTCATTAAACATAGCGGTTACAGAAGCATAAACCGGATTATTCATCAGTTCTTCTTCATAAGGCAAAAAATTGTAATAGGCATCTTTTTTAAAAGCGGACAGAAAATAGCTTTTCAACAAATTCAGCACATCGGTATCTTCCGGTAGAAAGCAATTATCGGACAAGCTCAACGTTCCGCCTTCAAATTTATTTCCGACGCTATGGATGACGATATTCGATATTTCACTGTTTTCAAAATTGATCATGGTTCTTTCTTTACAATTAGAAACTTTCAGATTCTTAAAAACGGAATTTAACTCCCAGGTTCAGGTTTTCCCTGAACTGAAGTTTCCGGGAATAATTTTCATCATAAATGGTTTCCGTATAGATGGAGGCAGACATAAAGTAGTTGATTTTAAAACTGAGTGTCATCTTCCAATTTGCTGTTAACGGAATATGTTTCTTCTCTTCGTCTTCTTTTCCGGCATTCAAATATTTATCTTTTCGCTCATAACTCATAAAAACTTTCAGTTCATTGCTGATATCCATGATTTTGAGTAGATTATTCAATTTACTGAAAAGGTTAAGCTGTGCACCGGCTTCCCGCTTGTAGCGCTTGCCTTCTTCGGAAACACCGTAGCGTGAAGCGCTGATCTTTGCCGTATCCCGTACAAAATTCCACTTTCCGGCAATGGGAGAGATCACCAGGGAAAAGTTGTTATTCGGCTTGTAGTCCATACCCAAAGAGAGAGTAAAATAACCCGGACTCATAAAATTAGCTACCAATTTACGTTCTTCTTCCTTGGGATAATCGTAAGAATTGAAGAGCTGGGTCAAAACATTGAACTGAGCTGTATAATACCAGTGTTTGAACGCTTTTTGTCCCAATTTGGAGTTCAACTCAAAACGGTCTTCATTTTTACGGATTTCTTCACTGCCGTTTTTCATAAACCCGAAACGATAATGCATCCAATTTTCCCAGCTCGTTTTATTCCGGTTATAGTTCCAATAATATCTTAAATTACTGAGTAAGGATAGAGAATTTTCACCTCCGCTGGCCCAATTGGCTAATTTACCCTGACTCATGGCAATCTCCACTTCCGAATAATAAGTCCAATATCGTCTGTGGATCGAAGTTTCCCGGGGCATATCGATGACAAAATACTGATCGTCGGGTTGATTCGCTAATCTACCCGGTGTTTCCAGGCTTTTCTTTTCCAGGGCAGGGGCCAGGTAAACATCTTCGTCGACATAAATCTTTAGCCGGTTTCCTTGCGGCAAAGCCTGTAGCCAGGTTCCGATGGTATCTCCGGAACGGTTCGAGGCCCAGAAACGGTGAAATCGGTTTTGTCCGTTGTTAATCCAAAACTGAACGGACTTATCGTTCATATTGATGACTTCCAGTAAAACAGAATCACGGCTTGCTTTCCGCAGCCAGATTAATATGGAATCGCCTTGTATATAATTGGTAAATTGATGCAAAGCGGTATATTCGTAAAAATCATCTTCTTCTGTCATTTGCGCGAGATAATCGATGCTATCCGTCTGAGCTTGTTGCTGCAATGTTCGCAAAGCCTGCGTTTGCTGGGGCATGTTTCTCCGCGTATACCGTTTCAGGTATTCTACTACATTTTTTAATCTTTCGTTTTCGGCATATTGAATCAGGGTGTTGATAGCCTCGTTCACTTTAGCGTCGGAATAAGACTCTTTTTTCAGGTTTTGAATGGCATATCTTACTCCAGGGTTTTTTATCATACTGTTTTCCAACACTCTGTAAGGCAACTTTTTCGGGAAGGAGGGACCTGTATAAATCCTCTCCGTAACCGGTTCGACAATAGGTGGCCGGGGAAGTATGGTTTCTTCGGATAATGCTTGAGTTTGGGCAGTGAGCCGGTGAAAGCAAAACAAAAGGAGCAGTGTAGTTATAAAAAATCTCATAGCCTGTTATTTAAAAGGAGAATCCGGTTCTTTAGCCATATGGGAATAACTGAGTTTGTCCACCAGCGAAGGCCACCATTTACTAAGAAAAACGGCCAATTTCCCTTCGACAAACGTCATAATGATCTCTCTTTTCCTTTTCTTTATCCCTTTTACAATAATAGAAGCACATTGCTCGGCACTCATCATATGTCCTTCATCCCGGGGACTTTCGCCTTGCTGTCCTCCGGCTGCATTCAAAGCCGTTTTCCGGATATTCGAGGCCGTAAAGCCGGGGGCGGCGACCAGAACATGTAATCCTTTTTTCCGGTTTTCGATCCGTACGGTGTTCAGGAAGCCCCGAACGGCAAATTTACTGGCTGCATAACCGGTACGCCCCGGAAGTCCTATGAATCCGGCGATGGAGATTATGCCGACCAGACTCCCTTTCGACTGTAGCAAATAGGGAAGGGCATATTTAGTGCAGTAAACGGTACCCCAGAAATTAACATCCATGACTTTATGCAACACTCCGAGGTCCAGATCTTCCAATAAGGCCCTCATGGAAATACCCGCATTATTGATTAACACGTCGATACGTCCGAAATATGTGTAGGTCTCGGCAATCAAATCCCTGCATGCAGTTTCCTCTGTCACATCGGTTTGCACAGCCAGTACCGCTTTTCCTTGTTTTTTTAATTGCTGTTCGATCTTGCATAGTTCATCTATATTTCTAGATGCGATGGCCAATTTAGCTCCTTGACGGGACAATTCATAGACCAGTGCCTTGCCGATTCCTGACGATGCACCCGTTACAATAACAACTTTGTCGCGCATAGTAAATTTGTTGTAAAATTTATCTTCGGACAAAGATAATAATTATTGAAAATGAAGAATTGAAAATTCTAATTTATTTGGTGGAGAGAGAGCATTGATATATGTCCTATAATTTATATTATGTTAATAAATAGGGGGTATATTAAAAAAACTGGGGGAATAAAATATCCTTTTAAAAAGATTGCGGTCCTGATGTTGTTTTCATCAGGACCGCAAACCGGTATTATTTTTCCATTGGAATTATTGAGCGTTTCCCAATTTCGCCTGCATATCATCGTAAGCCTGTTGATATTTAGGATCTCTATCTCTCACTCTGAAATACAATTCTTTCAGCACCAGCATTGTATTTTTATCATCGGGTCTCAAGGAAAGAGCTTTTTCAAAGTCAGGAATCAATCCTTCAAATTGATCCAATACCTTAGCTATTTCTTTATTATATTCGTTTACATCGATAATATTGTCTACTTGCTTGTGATATTCAACGACTTTTGCCAATTTCAGATTAGTGCTATTGAACAGAGCCGAAAAATCTTTCGGATCCAGTTCAAGCGTTTTCTGGTACATTTCTATGGCCTTGTCTTTTTGCTCCATTTTTTCGTACAAAGTACCCTTAGCCCTATAGAAAGACGCATTTTTAGGATCCTGTTTGATTGCTGCGTCCAGATAAACTTCTGCTTTTTCGGGTTGACCTCCCATCAGATAATAATTGATCAATTCCACCAGCATAAATGAATTTTCAGGAAATAACTCATATCCTTTGTGCAAATAAGTCAGCGCTTCCTCTTCTTTGCCTTGTTCTTTCAGGGCATTAGCTAAAAAAGCGTAAGTGCGTGCAGGTTCATAGTCGTATTTCAACGCTTCTTTATAGAATTTTTCTGCTTCGGCAAATTCACCGGCTTTCTGAGCTGCAATTCCGGCATTGAAAATGACGGCTGTATCTATCTTTGCAGGTGCCTCTTCGGTCAAAATCGGAGAATTTTCAATTTCCAATACTCTTTTGAAAGAAGCTAGGGCCCCTTTATAATTCTCGGCACCGTAATATTCTATAGCCTGATTCGTAAAATCAATCACCAGGTTCTGATATTGGGTAGCCAATCTCTTGGTGTATTTATTTTTTACGTCCAGTTCGATAACTTTCTGAAAAGCTTCCCATGCCTTATCCAATGCTTGAGGGTCCAGGCGTTTGTATTCTTTTAGCGGGCTTTCAAAAATTCCCTGATAAATCTGCCCTTTGGTGAAATAGGCTTTATCGAAGTTCACACAAGATTCATGAGTGATCGCCTCATCAATCAACCTTTTGGCCTCATCCAGTTTGCCACTTGCAAAATAACTGGACGCTTGAGCTACTTTCCCTTTTTGTGCATAAGTCAATGTAGCACAAAAAAGTAAAATCATAATAAAGGATAATTTTCTCATACTTTATAAATTTACATTAATTTATGTTTCAATTTCACGTAAACTACGTGTTGATGGTTACATTACTTCCGGATTTTCTTCGGTTTCGTCTGCACTCTCCGCATCTGCTGTATTTTCCTCCTCCTTGGCAGAAGAAACTTTAGCTACTGCGGCAATGGAATCATCGTTGCGCAGATTGATTAGTTTTACACCCTGCGTATTACGTCCCATGAGGCGTAAAGAAGCGACTTCCAAACGAATGGTTAATCCGGAGCGGTTGATGATCATCAGATTGTCGTCGTCGGTCACATCGATCAAGGCTATCAGGTTACCTGTTTTTTCGGTCATGTTAATGGTTTTCACTCCCTTGCCTCCCCGGTTAGTGATCCGGTAATCCTCTATAGCAGAACGTTTTCCGTAGCCATTTTCAGATACCACAAGGATATTGGCATTGGTAGGTTCGACGCATACCATTCCGATGACTTCGTCGTCCTCCTCCATCCAGATGCCGCGTACACCGGAAGCGGTCCGACCCATTGGCCTTACCTTCGATTCAGGAAAACGGATGGCCTTACCCGATTTTACCGCAATCATAATGTCGTTTTCGCCATTAGTCAGCTTGGCTTCCAGCAATTGGTCTCCGTCTTTGATCGTGATGGCATTTACGCCATTGGCA
>CAJKZL010000005.1 GCA_905204385.1 uncultured Odoribacter sp.
CGTGGCGCCGGGTATTTTCATCCTTTCTGGTGGAACACCAGTACCAGTCCAGAAAACCCACGGAAGGGATCTCGGTCCTCGGTAAGCGTAAAAAGAAAAAGCAGCGCACGATAATTAAAAATGAAGACCTTGTCCGGTTGAATGAATTCCTGGTTACCCATAACAAGCACTATCTGCTGGCCTGCTATATTTTATATTACTGCTTTATCCGTCCCAAGGAGATGTCCTATATAAAAATCGAGCATATATCCATCTATCATAAAACGATATATGTACCGGCACAGAACGCAAAGAACGATCAGGACGGAGTCATTACCTTACCCCGGAAAGTGATTGAGCTGATGCTCGATCTGGATATTTTCAGGAGCCCCAACGATTATTATTTGTTTTCCCATGATTTTTTACCCGGAGCGGAGTATGCCAGTCCTAAAAGGTTCAGAGACTTTTGGTTAAAAACAATACGTGAAAAATTGAAATTTCCGGCGGAGTATAAATTTTATAGTTTGAAAGATACCGGAATAACCAATCTATTGAGGGATACCAATATAGACCGGCTTAGTGTCAGGGACCAGGCAAGGCATTCAAGCATACTGATTACCGATATGTATACCCCGCATGATATACAGGAAGCCAATGCTTTAATCGAGAGGCATAAAGATATCTTCTGAGTAATGGCTGGAAAATTCCCGGCCATTACTTATTTTCTCCGTCGGGCTTTGGGCAGGTATGGATATTTCTTGTTGGAAATATATTTCAGGAAACGGAAAGTAAAAAGTTTTCTATGCTTTAAATAATTCAAGTCTGCTTCATTATATTGTGCTTCTGCCTCGAAACAGATATTGCCATAGGCCCGGTTAAACGGAGGCAGGCATATTTCAATCATCCAGCATATACCGTAAACCAACAAGGGAATAGCCGGGGTTATCAGTAGCCACCACCAGGATAAGGGAAAAATCAGGCATAAAATGGACATGACAACCAGGGAGGCAATCCAGATTTCAAGCTGCTGGCAGGAATGAATTTTTTCATGATTAAAAAATTGTTCGTCCAATTGACGATTTCCCCTGTATTCGTTGCGTACCCATAAGATGGATAAAGTCAGCATAGCCCTGAAGCCTTTGAAGGGTAGAATACTATTATAAATTATCTTCATTTTTCAGTTCTGTTAAGTTTATATATAAAATCCATGTTCCGGGTGAAAATTTGTTTCAGATACTCCCTTTCGGCATGGATCCAGTCTGTTGGAATTGATTTCAGCACCGGCAGTATGTTGATATCGTTTGAATGCTTTATAACCGGTTCAAGCAATTCGGGGGTGAACAGCATAATCAGCTCCCGTCACATAGGGAGTTTCAATTTCTTTTCTGCAGGCATCATCTGCAGTCTGTTCAACGCATTCGGCCTACTACTCCCAGGCATCTATGATTAACAAGTACTGTTCCACCAAACCTGCAAGACTGGAATAATCATAGCCGTCGTCGGAACAATCATTCAAAGAGATAACATCAAAACCGGCACGGCAATTTTCCTAATTCCTTCCCTTGTTTGGAATTTTTACGCATGGCAGTTGTATTTGACTGGTAAGCAGTTCCCAGTTACTTAAACTGCTCTGAACATTCTTTTCTCTGGGCTTTAAGCTTTTCCATTTCGAGCCGGATGGCCTTGTTTGTTTTCTCAAGGTCCCGGTTCACTTCATTGAGTTTCCGGATGGACTCCTGTGCTTCGTTGAAAGCCACATTAATGTGCAGATCGATATTGTCATCCCTGAGTGTCATACTATTGTTTTAAAGTAAGTTTTTACATAGATTTCCGGATTTCATCGATAAGTTCCTGGCGCCTCCCTTCAATATAAGCATACTGCAAGCGCATATGAGTTTCGTTATATACCCGTCGTAACGGGTAGTTCCGGATCCGGATTCTTCGACTGAAAAGTGACTTTTGAGAATGTCCCCCGTCTGTCTAGTCGACAGTATCTACTATTTCCCAGGCATTCACGATATCGAGCTGGAGTTTCTTTATGATTTCCGCTTCTTCCTTGAGTATTTTATCGACAAAGCGTTGCTTTACCATGCCTTCTGCAATCATAGCCTAGTATTTTAAGCTAAGGTAAAAGGCTGTTTTGGGGCAGGAAAGGACAAAAAATCCCGGAGCATTGCTCCGGGATAACCATAACGGACTAAGTTGTCAAACAATAATCACAATGCTATGGCTCTAAGTTCATCGGCTAAATGCTGCAGACCTTCCTCTATCTTACGTTTTTGTTCCGCACGGGGTTTGCGTACTCCTGCTGCATAATGCCACAGTTGTCGTTCATTTATACCTGTTATGCGGCTCAGGGCAGCTTTTGTAAAAATATTACTATAAGCGTTTAATAGTGCTTCAGGGGATAATTTATATTCCAGTTCATATTCGCCCTTAAATACATCTGGAATAGGATTATTATCTTCAAGACTACTTTCAACGTGAAATTCAATAGCATCCCTGATATTTCTTTTCACCTCTTCAAGAGTAGAACCGGTAGCGACACATCCGGGAAGAATCGGCGCATGGGCACCAAAATTTTTACCGGAATACAAAACTTCAACAATTACCTTTTCCATAGCTTTATTTATTGTGCAGGACTGAAACAAGCCCTGCCTGTTTTAAAATACTGTTTACTAAAAAATCATCTAAATCTTCACTCAATTTACCATTGATTGTCACCTTCCCTTTTTTGGTAGGATGGGTATATTGCCTGTGGCTTGTTCTTTTATAGGTTTTTAAATACCAACCGTCAGCTTCAATCAATTTAATCATTTCTTTTTCATAGCACACGATTATTGTTTGACATTACAAAGATAGTAAAAAAACGAACGCTAACAAATGAAGCGTTCGTTTTTTTACTATTATTTTTTGATTTTTCCAAGCATTTCGTAGAATGCCTGGCTTCTGATCGGGGTAAGGTTTTTCCGGCAAGCCGATGGTGTGAAGAAGAGTTTCTAAAACAGATAGATTTTCCCGAATTTCCTGTCGGGGTAAGCCATTGCAAAGGGGGAAAGGAGAGTGGCCAACCCTTGTGCTATCGGAGTACTGGCTTCGGCTTCGGTATGGCAGCGATCCTCAGCGTAATAAACATAGAAATAGAGCTGTGAATTGCAGGTAATGCGGTTCGCCGGCATCTTAAAGGCGACGGGCATGGTCGGTAATTGGTTACCCAGCCCGATCGGATAGTTATACCCCTCATTCCACTCGGGCATCAGGTCAAAAAGTTCTGTCAGTTCCTGGATCTTTTCTTTTATACGATCGTTTTTTCCGGGTAAAAGTGGCGGCCCAGCCTGCATGGTTAAAAAAGAGTGACGGGTTCAGAGGGATTAAAACGGTGGGAAAGCCTATATGTTGGATTACCGGACATAATAATGGATCGATTCGGCTTTCCGGTTCCTTCCATTTTCCATTCGAAGCACACAAACGACTGCTTTTTCAGGCTGAAATATTGGCACAGACTTCATACGGGATTTGAAGGAAAGGTCGGACAGATAGTACGTACTGTCCCAAAACGCTGAATGCTCAAAATATATTTTGTTTGAGACGAGGTATTTCCCACAGGAACCACAGAATCTTTACAGAATTTATCTTGTCCGTTTTCTGTGTATTCCCTTATTCCGGTGGAAGGTGATCTTTTAATGGGCCATTCCTTTTCTCTTTAAAAACAACTTTAATATTATAACGTCCTACAAATTTTCTTGGTCCAATTCAAATTTCTGAATATAAATGTGACGATCTCTTTCTAGAGACTTTTCCACCATTCTCTTTCCCACTTCCCGCAATCTTTCCTTATTTCGAGGCCTTCCCCTTTTTCTATATCTATGTTTAACCGCTACAAAACAATCGTTCAAATACACTCTGGTCTTCTGAAGCGTAAAAACCTCCGTAGCCATTTTTTGCACGGACCACACCAGCTTGTATAATAATCCAATAAAACAAATTTATTTTCCTCACGGGCTTTTACAAAAGCTTCCTCAAAAGACGGTTCTTCGAAATAAATTCCTTGTCCCCAAAGGATACAGGGCAATATGATAAATAGTAGAAAGATACTTATTCCTATTCGATATTTTCTTTTCAGGCCCATTAAATCTAAAATAATCTTTGAGATATTTAGATTTAATGAGCCTGATTTTTTAATTTATACTTTTTTTATAAGATGGCGGTGGTTTAAAAACAATAATTAATATTCGAAACGGAAAGTGTTCCAATAATAACTATTGTTCGGGTATTCTTTGTAAACCAGCTCCTGCAATTGTCCGTTTTCATCACAACTATAAGAAAACTCCGGAAAAGGAGGATTAGCTGTCTCCGGATTTTCAGTACTGCCATAACCGGGTAGCTCCTTAGCATATACGTATTTATACATAAACAATTCTGGGAACATTTGGATATTTGTTGTCAGAACTACCGGAGGTAACCCCTCGATAAATGTCGGCATCAGCACCGGACTGAAACCGGATTTCACTCTTCTTTTCTCTAAAGACATTGTCCCCGGCCGGTCATTCCATTTTTCTGTATAGATTTTTTCTCCCGGTAAAAAACC
Organism: uncultured Odoribacter sp.; assembly: GCA_905204385.1. The sequence continues at coordinate 4,568 of CAJKZL010000005.1, forward strand.
ATCCGCATACTGTAAATTTTCTACCGTAGTTATATTCACATCAAAAGAATTGATCGTACCATCCGGACGGTATAGGATATTCTGGAGGGTTTCCCGTATAGTTACATTTTCCGGATCGCTTAAAGAATACATAGCATCCACCACTTTTTCCAGATATCCGGAAGCATCATAGGTACAGGTCAGACTTAGATTGAAGCCGGAATACACATACTCCAGTAAGGTTACCCGGCCTTTATCATCATAAGTAATTGTTGCATCTGCGGCCATTTCTCCGGGATAATCTGCCCAATCAAAATAAATAGTTTTAACCCTTCCCTTCTCATCATAGGTCATGTCCCAGGTCCAATAAGGCATACCGCGCCTCATATAGGTTATCCGGTGAGGTTTTTTCAAAGCGATTCCTTTTATCATAACCCGTTCATCGTGTACTTGGTTTTTATCATCCGTAATCTCGATACGGAGTTCGTATTCCTTTCCGGTTTCAAAATCATAAGGAACGATTTGTTCGAGATCATATTCCGATACTCCTTCAAATTCCTCCCCGGACAACTCGATCTGTTGACGGTCATCGACAAATATCCGGATACTCTTGATGGAATTTATGCCGGTAGTCACTTTACCACGGGCTACAACCAACGGGGCTGTGGTGCCGATGATATTCCCCCCGTCCAAAGTGATTTCGGGCACAGAAAGCCTCAATAAATTGATTTTAAAAGAACTGTTATAGGCCCGGCGGTCTTCCGTTACAATCCGTACGGTGTAGATCAATACGGAATCCCGGTTTTTATCGATTCCCTCAAAACCGATTTTATAACTAAAATCGAACACTGTTTTTCTCTGGTATTCCGTCATATCCTCGATCACATCATAGGTACGTCCATCCAATAACTGGATTGTTTGTATTCCGGCCGGTGCATTCACTTTTAAGTGAATGGTATACGACTCTGCCGTATCCCGGCGAACAGTCAATTGTTTATCGGTCAACATATCGAATCCCGGATCCGGAAACCGGGGATCGTCTTCACACCCCAGACATAACATTCCGATCCACAACACCAATATTGTAAATATCTTATTCATAATCCTTTCTTTTTAATTAATTACGTGGAAATACATCGGCAATTACCGGATTGACAGCACGGATATCGATACCCCATTCATCGAATTTAGCCATCCGCAGGGCAAATCGTTTTTTCTCCTCCTCCGGATAGCTATCCCAAACTTCTCGGGAAACAAACAGCAATTGATTGATCAATGTCCGTACTTCCCGTTGTTTGTTCGGGAATACATATTGTTCTGTTATTCCATATTGACTTTTCAATTCGATCATATCCCGATTTACACCGACCTCCGGGATAGGATGCAACCATTTGGTAGATACGAATCCCTTGTTCCAATACCAGTATTTATCCGTATACCGGTCATCGGGCGAACCACCTTCTTCGACATATACCCCCAATCCTAGCCAGCTGCTTTCATCTCCGGTCAAAGGACGGCCATAACAATTTTCCATTGACGGCAAATAGAAATCCGTACCGAAAAAACTATATAAATCGTTATGTTCGAACAGGTAACTGATAAACATGTACAGATTGTCCATTTTAAAATTGTTGTAATTCTCCTCGCTGTAATAAATAGTGTTCAATTTACACGACACGGCAAAAGAGATCCGGCTGAATATACTGTGCAATGAATTGATTCCATTCGAGGAAGCCCGGGCATCCGATTCCATACACACCGCGCAAATGGAATTTGTCGAATTGCTCAGAAAAACATCCCGTCCCACCAGTATACGCCTCGGGAAGTAATCCCGGATAAAGTCTTCATCGGTAAAATACTGCAATAAGGTTTCATCCAGAAATTGCAGGGCGCTGTCGATCTCGGTCGTCCGCTCCATCCGGTCCACACGCAACGTATTCCAGGAATTGCTCTGAATAGTGGAAGTAGTCATGTTATACAACAGGTCCCGGTTCAGGTCAAAACGGGTCAAAAGTCCCACTCCGTATTTTTCATAATACTCTTTCACCAGCGAATATTCCATTTCCAGGCTATCCTTCCAGTTTTTATCTGCCCATGAAGGAGCCAAAGCATCCTCATCGTAACATCCCGGAAGCAAAAGCAGGCAGATCAAGCTAAACCATATATAATGTTTCATATTTCTTTTCATTTTAGTGTCGACAATCGATATGTTTTTAATCTGGCATTTTATCAAAACGCTCGTAATCATAAATAAAAGGATTATTTGCTTTTTCCTGTTCAGGTATGGACAAGGTATAATTCGGATCGTTCTTTAACAGACGGTAGGTATATTTCCCTGATTTTTTTCCGTTAGCATCTACCTCCGAATAAATATGCACAATCTCCGGCCGCTCTTCTTCTTCCATCCGTCTCAGGTCGAACCAACGGAAATGTTCCTCGAAACAAAATTCCTTAAACCGTTCATCCCGGATAAACCGGATCAATGCCTGCTGACCGTCAGGAATCGTAATGCCGTCCAGACTTGTATAGCGGTTTTCCATCAACTGCTTCAGATCGGTCTGAGCCTCTGCGATTTTTCCTTGGCAGGCATATGCTTCAGCCCGGTTCAACCAAGCTTCGGCAGCCCTGAAATTAATCCAGGCCAATTCACAATAACCGGCATCCATCTTCCGCGTATATAAGCCCGTATAGCCTGAATTATCTGTAATGGGATTAAAAAATAAGGATTTACGCAAATCATTTCCGTCGAAACGGTCGGTCAGGTCTTTGTGTGTACCGAAACCGAAGCGCTGTAGGGTCGAACCGAAAATACCGGCAGCATTGGAATTTCCCCCGTACGAATAAAGCACTTCCGGATTTGCAGTTGTAATAAAAGGTTGTGAGATATTTCCCGGGGTCAGTTTTTTCAAACCGGTCGTTTTCATAACTTCTTCTGCTGTTGTAATCACCTCTTCATATTTTTTTTGAAAGAGCTGTACCCTTGACAACAGTAATTGGCAAGCTTCTACCGTCGGATGGTATATCGTTTTCTTCAAGCCGCTGCTTCCGATCAGGCGGATAGCTTCACTTAGGTCGTCTTCTATCTGACGATAGTTATCGATCAACTGTGCCCGGTCATAAGTCGGTTCCACCCCGATATCCGTCCGTAAAGGAACCCCCATCGTTACCTGCGCCTGGGATTCCGACCGAAAAGGCTCTGCATACAAATTCGTCAACGAAAAATAACAATAGGCCCGGATAAAATAGGCTTCTCCTTTTACATAGCTGCGTTCAGCTTCCGTACCGCTGGCATCACCGATTTGCTCGATCACATAATTAACAATGGCTATTTGCCTATAAAACTTGCCCCAGGCATCATTTGTGTTCACCTGTTCATTTTCAAATCCCCGTTCAATATTCCTTTGCCAGGTATACAAAGGCAAACGAGAGCTACGCCAGGAAGAAGAAGTGAGAGCCCCCTCCGATTCCTGTATCTCATCCGTCATAAAAGCGACATCTGACATGATCCCGGGATTTTTATTAAATTCTTCCAACAGCAGGGAAGCATAATGGTCGGTTGTCGAAGGAATGAATTTATCCTGGTCCACTTCATCCAGGAAGCCGGAACACGCGAGACAACCGAATATCCATAAGCCTAAAAGTATAGGTAATGTTTTCATATATTTATTATTTAATTTCAAGTATGTATAAACGATCTTCATTTAGAACGAAATCATTAAACCGACATTATAGGAGGGCTGCACCGGCAAACCCAGCGATTCCACCTGCTCCGGATCTTGTCCTTTCAGGTTCTTGTCAAAGGTCCATACGGCCAGATTCTGCATCTGAAAACGAAGGGTAGCGGAACGTAAGCCTGTGTTTTTCAGAAAATGTTGCGGACAACGCCAGGAAAGAGTCAGTGACTGCCACCGGATAAAATCCCCTTTAGCTGTCCGGATATCGCTGTAATTATACAATTCCCACAAAGAAGTACTGTTTTTACCCCCAGGGATAAAATCAGAACCGATTTCAGCATTGTTGACCACTTTCGGATCGGTGGAAAGGACCGGAATCTGGGTCCGGTCTTCGTCGCCGGGATTTCTCCAACGGTCTACGAACTCATTTCGCATATTATCACCCGATAAAGGCATCTGTTGTCCTTCCCGGTAAAGGTTCAGCAAACGGACATACTGTCCTGCTTTATATGAAAAGTTAGCCGATAAAGTCAAACTTTTCCAGGACAACTCCGTACCGAATCCTCCGTAAAATTTCGGTTGGCGGCTTCCGATATATACCAATGCCTTTTGTAATTTCTCGTATTCCGAATCATAGGTTTCGAACAATTCCGGAAAAGTCGGATAACCTTCTTCGTCCAGTTTGCCGAACTTATACGCGAAGAATCCGTCTATCGGAAAATCGGCCATTAAAATCCGTCCGTTCAAATAATCGTCTATCGAGACCTGTCCCGGAATAACATTGGTTCCTTCGAGGATATTTTCTTTTTCCCGGCTCAGATTAAAATTCAAGCTCCAGCCAAAGTCCTTTGTTCGGATCAGCTCACCCCGTAAATTCAATTCCAATGAGTAATCTTCCTTGCTTCCTCCGTTATACCATTGCATACTACTGCCGTTTACCAGAGACACCGGACGCTGTAATAACAGATCCGTACTTTTCGAATAAGCATAATCGATGGCACCGCTCAAACGGTTTCCGAAAAGTGCAAAGTCTATACCGGCATTCACGGTAGCTGTCTTTTCCCACTTCAGGTTTGCATTTGGAAATGCAGCTAGTTCCGAGGTGTTTTCCGGCATATAAGTGGCATCGTTCCGGCCATAGTTCTTTAAAGTCAGATAAGGACTGGTGGCCGGGGAAGTTCCCCGGAATCCATAAGATCCGCGAACTGCCAGTTCGTCCATTTTTCCGGCGGCTTTCAGGAAATTCTCTTTGTGCACATTCCAGCGTACAGAAGCCGACCACGAAGGTTTGAATTTATAGCGTTCATATTGTCCGAAAGTATTCGAACCGTCACTTCGGATATTGAAATTCGCAATATAACGATCAGCAAAAGAATAAGTGAAAATACCGGTCCAGGAAAGCATGTTCTTCAAATTATCCGTTACCGAAGGATATACGGAATAGCCGTCGGCACCCCCTTCCGTAAACCATTTCAAAACTGCCTGATAGGTATAATCGGCCATGTCGAAGTTTCCGCCATACTGGCTTAGATTAGGCAATGCAATAAATTTGCGTCCTCCATCATGGTTATAACCCGGCGATTGCCATCCGGTCACTCCTTTATACCGGGTCGAACTGGCTTCCTGGGTGATATTCAGGTTAAATACATGTTTTTCAGCGATCACTTTTATCAGGTTCAGTTGGTTACGAATAGACAAAGCTTCCTGGGTGGTTTGGCTGCCCGAAAATATACCGCCGAACGGAGCCAAAGAATACTGTTGCAGGTCTTCCTTGCCGATATCCTCCCGGAATTTATCATAACTCCGTAGTTTTGCCATAAAAAATGTATTGTCTTTAATCCATTCTTCCGTAATGTTGGTTGTATTTCGGTAAGCGAAACGGCTGCTTAATTTGATACCTTTGAACACCTCCCAATTTAAAGTAACATTAAAATTATAGGCTTTATTATCGATTTTCCGTTCAGAATTCTGCATTTCATTCAGGATATTGTATCCCCCCAATTCCTGCCGGCTATTATCACTGGTCAAACGTTTATCGATGTATACCGGTTCTCCGTTTTCATCTTTTGCTTCAACAGCCCGGCTACGGTTATAGGCTTCGTCAAAAACGTTGATAGAAGAGTGGTTGTATTTGGCCTTCTGTACCGATCCGTCCATACCGAACGAAAGCAATACGTTTTTACGCAAATTCACGTCGATATTGGCCCGGGAAGTGATCCGGTCGAGGCTTACCCCTTTTTCCGTACCCCGTTGGTTGTCATAACCGACAGAAAAATAATAACGTACATTATCGGTACCTCCCGACACATTGACCGAGTGCGAATGATTGACAGCCGGACGGTAGAGGTCCCCGAACCAATCGTAATTCAACTGTTCGAGCCGTCCCACTTCCTGTTGAAAGGCGGCAAAATTACCATGATTCCAATAGTCCAGTAAGGCTTTCTCATAAGCCAAAGGAGTATAAAGATCATTATTTTGCGGATAGCCCAATCCTCGTTCGTAAATTTCACGCGACACTTCTATACGTTCCTTTGAATTCATCAGGTTGAAATCGGAATAGTGAGGCCGGATAACGGCATTCATGGAACCTGAATAGGAAACCACCGGCGTGCCTGACTTTCCCCGGCGGGTGGTAATCACAATCACCCCGTTGGCAGCCCTTGTACCATAAATAGCTGTGGCAGAAGCATCTTTCAGGACATTGATGCTTTCGATATCCTGAGGGTTTAGTCCTGTGATCGCATTTCCTATTAGATTGACATTGTCATAACTGTTGATTTCTGCTGCTGACAGCGGAACCGGATCCTCGTATATAATTCCGTCTACCACCCACAACGGTTCACGGGTACCTGTGAACGTTCCGGCTGAACGGACCCTTACTTTAGGAGCAGCTCCCGGTTGAGCGCTCAAATTGGTGATCAGCAATCCCGGAGCTTTCCCTTCCAGCATTTGGTCGACGGTTAGGGCACCCATTTTTTCCAATTCATCAGCCCGGATGGTAGAAATTGAACTGGTCAGCGTCCGCTTATCCAATACCTGATAACCGGTGACTACCACTTCGTCCATCTCCTGTTCATCGGCATAAAGAACCACCTGAATTTGCTTTTGCCCGACAAATTTTACCTCTTCTATTTTCATTCCCACATAGGAAAACACCAGGGTAATCTCCTTTCTTTCCGGCAAACGCAATACAAATTCCCCTTTGTCATCGGTTGCCGTCCCCAAAGAAGTACCTTTGATGGCAACGGTCACTCCGGGCAAAGTGGTGCCCTTTTCATCCTTTACCGTTCCACGGATTGCGATCTCCCGATGCTGGGGAACAGTCATCTTTTCCCGGATAATGATCACATTCTCATCCAGTATATACTCCATCCCCAGGCGGGGTAAGAGTTCATCCAGCACAGCATTCAGTTCCTGATCCCTGACATTGACCGTTATATTCCCTTTCTGTTTCACCATACTATGATTATAAAGGAAATCACATTTCACCTGGCGGCTCAATTCCTGAAATACCCGGTCTAAAGTCACTTCCGACATCTGCACGCTCACTTTACGCTGGGAAAATACCTCAGCTTTGAGTTGAAGCAAAGCACAAAAAACAAGAAGCAGAGTAAATTTCATCATTAAAAACGTTTTTCGCTTGAAAATCCATAATCCGGACTTCGGGCTGATTCGATTTTTTTTCATAGATTTGTAATTAAGTATTCAACATGGTATTCAATCTGATCTTTCTCAGGGACGCAGAAAGAATACTTTATACTAAAGCCGGGGATTGGGGAATTTCCGGCTTTTCCTTATTCCATATCACTCTTTACCGCTGATGATCACACTATTCCCTTTCCGTTGGAAACGGATATTCCGGGTCTGTTCAAATTTCCGGAACAACTGCTCTACCTCTTCATATCGTCGCAATCTCCCTGTAAATTCGATTTCTTTGAGTTCCGGTTGTACGAATAAAGCCGCTATATCATACCAGCGTGAAAGTGTCAGCATGATATCTTCCAGGCGGATTGCCTCAAAATAGTAATAGCCATCTTTCCAGCAGGTATACATTTCTGTACACACTTTTTCCACCTTCGTCTCTCCTGTTGTCGCATTATACCGTACTTGTTGCCCCGGCAGCAGATCATATTCCCGTTCCCGGCAGACAGCTTTGATCTTTCCGGAAGTCAGGGTCGCCGATACTTCCCGGTTGTCTTCATAGGCATTCACATCAAAAGAAGTTCCGTAAACCATGATATCCATACCGGTAGTGCGGACGATAAACCGTCGGGAGGTATCTTGGCTAACCTCGAAATAAGCCTCGCCTTTCAAAAATACTTCTCTGTTTTCCGGGGTAAACCGGGTTGGATAACGTAATTCAGATGCTGCATTCAGATATACCCGCGTACCGTCACTCAAGAGTAAACGGTATTCTGCGCCGGCAGGAACGACCAAGGTGTTATATTCCGGTAGTTCCGATGTAATTTTATCGTCAGCCGTATATCTCAAGAAATTCGAATCGTAAACCACTGCAGCTTGCCGTACATCGGCGATTCGTACCGGAGAAGTTGTCCGGTGGGAGAGATCGACAAACTTTCCGTCCGACAATTCCAGACGTACTGTATGGGGCTTCATTCCGTCCAAATTTTCATTTCTACCGGATAAATTTGTTTTTGTCCCGTTTACCTCCCAAATTAAAGTTATTCCTATCAGAAGGAGCAAAATTGCTGCGACGCCCGTCAAGCGGTAAAGGAAAGTTTTTTTCTTTTCGGCAAGTCTGAAACTCCTGTTTGCAATTTTCCGGAAAGCTTCATGGCGGTCCGGGCCTCCCTGTTTCCGGAAAGCCTGTCCGCTATCCCAGAAAATTTGCATCATTTCATAGAGACGATAATGCTCCTTATCACGGTCCAGCCACCTCTGCAATTCATTTACTTCCTCATCTGTGAGCTTTTCCCCATTCAAACGGGAAGCCATAATCCGGTATAATTGTTCCTCTGTCATTTGTTCCTTTTTCGTATATAGCACCACCCAACCGATTTTGTATGACAATTTTTTTATTTTTTACAGAAAAAATTTGCCTCTTCTTAAAATTTTTCTCCTGATGTCTGAAAAATCTTTTTCTCTTCTGAAAGTTACTACTTGCTCTTGTAGAAGAGGCTGGAGCTTATTTTGCTATTTACGACTATTTCCTTATCTTGCGGCTCCTATTAAGTTTGGTGTGAGATGGATGAAGAAAAAATATTGGAGTGTTTGAAACGGGAAGAACGCTCGGCTTTCCGGCAATTGTTCGATCTTTACTATGATCCTCTTATTTTATTTGCCAATCATCTGTTGAATAATGCAGAAGCTGCGGAAGATGTTGTCCAGGATTGTTTTGTAGATTTCTGGGTAAACCGACGGTTTGAACACATGGATACCGGCATTGGTAAATATCTATTCCAATGTGTCAAACATGCTGCCTTAAATGATCTCCGCGGATCTCGCCGAAGAGAAAAACGACACGCTTCCCTGATACAAGAGATGGAAGAGGAGCAGGAAGGGACAGAAACCTCCGATGAAAAATTTGAAATTTTATATACTGCTATCCGGCAACTCCCTGAAGAACGCAGAAAAATTTTTATCCTGATCTGTCTGGAAGGTAAAAAATACCAGGAAGTAGCTGACCTCCTGCATATCAGTGTAAATACAGTAAAAACACAGATGGGACGGTCTTTCCAGTTCTTGCGTGAAAAACTGGGACACTACAGATTCTATCTGTTACTTTTCTGGCGACGGACTGAATGGTAGGGTAACCTGAAGACGACATAATCGATTAGTCCTTGAAAAGTAAATAATCATTTGTGGATATTTTATATCTTTATCGGGAATAAATGCAGTAAAATGATAGATGTAGCCAGCAAGACAAAGCGGTAGCATTATCGTTAAATGTAGTTTTAAATCCTGAGAAGAAGAGGAAAATGGATCCGATAGCCTTTATAGATACCGAAATAGATCCTTATAGCCGAAAGATACTTGATATAGGAAGTATTAAGGAGGACGGAAGCAGTTTTCATAATGCCTCTTTGGCAGCCTTTATACAGTTTTTGGAAGGTGTCGCGTATGTATGCGGACATAATATTATCAACCATGATTTGAAATATGTAGGGGAAGTGCTTCAGGATACAGGAATAGATTCGACACACGTTATCGATACTTTATACCTTTCTCCTCTGCTTTTCCCAGCTAAGCCCTACCATGCTTTATTGAAAGACGATAAAATACAGTCGGAAGAAGTAAATAATCCCTTGAATGATTCCAAAAAGGCAAGAGATTTGTTCTATGATGAAATTGCCGCATTCAAAGAGAGGGATGAAACGCTTCAGGAGATTTTCTATTTACTGTTGAAGGATAAAAAAGAATTTAAATCCTTTTTCCATTTTCTCTCTTATACAAGTGTAAATGTAGATATAGAAGCGTTGATCCGCCTGAAATTCAGGAATGAAATTTGTGAACACGCCGACCTTTCGGGTATGGTAGCCGCTCATCCGATTGAACTAGCCTATAGTTTATCGTTGATCCATTCTTTTATTCGTTACCCCCAAGCACATTCTATTACGCCACCTTGGGTGCTGAAAAATTATCCGGAGGTGGAGCGAATTATGCTTCGGTTACGCAATCGGCCTTGTGTCGGTGGTTGCAGTTATTGCGATCGGGCATTGGATATACGTAAAGGACTAAAGCGTTTTTTCGGATATGATTCGTTCCGGACTTTTGCGGGAGAGCCTCTTCAGGAAAAAGCGATACAGGCTGCCGTTCATCAAAAGTCTTTGCTTGCGGTTTTTCCTACCGGTGGGGGAAAATCGATTACCTTTCAGTTGCCTGCCTTTATGAGTGGGGAAAATGTCAGGGGATTGACCATCGTCCTATCTCCTTTGCAGTCCTTGATGAAAGATCAGGTGGATAATCTGGAAAAAAGCGGTATTACGGAAGCCGTCACTATAAATGGCCTGCTGGATCCCATCGAGCGGGCGAAGGCTTTCGAGCGGGTGGAGGACGGCTCGGCTTCGATACTTTACCTATCACCTGAATCTTTACGATCCCGGACCATAGAACGTTTGATTTTGGGCAGAAAAGTTGTCCGTTTCGTTATCGACGAAGCTCACTGTTTTTCTGCCTGGGGACAGGATTTTCGGGTCGATTATTTGTATATCGGGGATTTTATTAAAAATATACAGGAAAAGAAAAATCTTGGGGAGCCTATACCTGTTTCCTGTTTCACAGCTACGGCAAAACGGAAGGTGATTGAGGATATTCAGAATTATTTCAAGTCAAAACTATTTTTAGAACTTGAATTATTTACCTCCAGGGCTGCAAGAACCAATCTTCATTACACAGTTTTAGAGAAGTTCAGAGAAGAAGAAAAATATCAGGCAACGAGAGATCTGTTAGAAGAAAAAAATTGTCCCGCCATTATCTATGTGTCCAGAACGCAAAGAGCGAACTCTCTTGCCGGGAGATTGACTGCAGATGGTTTTAAGGCGAAGCCTTACCACGGGAAGATGGATGTTCAGGAAAAAACAGCGAATCAGAATGCTTTTATTGCCGGAGAAGTTTCCATTATGGTGGCTACCTCTGCTTTCGGTATGGGGGTTGACAAAAAAGATATCGGCATGGTTATCCACTACGATATTTCCGATTCTCTGGAGAATTATGTTCAGGAAGCGGGACGCGCCGGACGTAACGAAAAAATTCAGGCAGAGTGTTATGTATTGTTCAATGAAGAAGATCTTAGTAAACATTTCATATTGCTCAATCAAACCAAACTGTCGATCAAGGAGATACAACAGGTATGGAAGGCCATCAAAGAAATTTCGAAATTTCGTTCCACCGTTTCGAGTTCTGCATTGGAAATAGCCCGAAAAGCGGGTTGGGACGATAGCGTTGCCGAAATCGAGACAAGAGTAACGACAGCCCTTGCTGCCCTTGAGGATGCCGGATATGTAAAACGGGGACAAAACATGCCGAGGATTTTTGCCAATAGTATTTTGGCCAGAAATGCTCAGGAGGCGATCGATAAAATAGAGGGATCGGTTAAATTTGAAGAAAAGCAGAAAGAAAAGGGAATCCGGATTATCAGGAAACTTTTCTCCAGTAAAAGCAGAAAGCAAGCAAACGGGGAAACCGGTGAATCCAGAGTGGATTATCTCAGTGATCATCTGGGGATTGTAAAAGAAGAAGTTATCGATATTATCAATCTTCTCCGGGAAGAAAATATTCTTGCCGATGCTAAGGATTTAACTGCATTTATTAAAAAAGGAGAGAATAAAAACCATTCCCTGCAGGTGGTGAAAGTGTTTAAAGCGGTAGAAATTTTTGTATTATCGCTTTTAGAGGAGCAGGAAAAAGTACTCAGTCTGAAGGAAGTGAACGAGGAAGCGGAGGCAAACGGTTGTGAGGGGGTAAATATAAACAGGATCAAAACCGTTTTTAATTTTTGGGCTATAAAAAATTGGATCAAGCGCAAAAATTTAGAGTATTCGAAAAATCATGTTGCGGCAATTTGCCTTCAGCCCAAAAAACTGCTGGAAGAAAAATTGGAAAAGCGGCATGAATTGGCAATATTTATAATAGAGTTTCTTTATGAAAAGAGCAACTCGGATAGCTTGAAAGAGGTGGGCGGTAAGGAAGAAGTGTTGGTTGAATTTTCAGTCCTCGAATTGAAAGATGCTTATGAGAATGCTATCATGAGTTTTGGAAAAAAAGTTTCTCTTCAAGAGGTAGAAGATGCCCTTTTTTATTTATCCAGGATAGAGGCCATCAAAATTGAAGGAGGCTTTCTGGTTATTTATAACCGATTGACGATCGAACGCCTCGAACAGGATAATAAAAGGCGGTATAAGATGGAAGATTATCAGAAATTAAGGCAATTCTATGAAAATAAGATTCAGCAAATCCATATTGTGGGGGAGTATGCCAGAAAGATGATCAGCGATTATCGGGGAGCATTGCAGTTTGTAGAAGATTATTTTCATTTAAATTATGCGGCATTTCTGAATAAATACTTCAAAGGTAGTCGTCAGGAGGAAATCAAGCGTAATATAACTCCTGCCAAGTTCAGAGAATTGTTTGGAGAACTTTCGCCTACCCAGTTAAAAATCATTAAGGATCAGGAGACAAAATATATTGTTGTAGCTGCCGGTCCGGGAAGCGGAAAAACCAGGGTATTGGTACACAAATTGGCCTCCTTGCTTTTGATGGAAGACGTTAAGCACGAACAACTATTGATGCTCACTTTTTCGCGTTCGGCTGCGACCGAATTCAAAAAAAGGCTTCTTAAATTAATCGGTAATGCGGCCAATTATGTCGATATCAAGACATTTCATGCTTATTGTTTCGATATATTAGGGAAGGTGGGAAGCTTGGAGAAGTCGGATCAGATCATTGTTAAGGCGATAGAGCGGATTAAAAATAAAGAAGTAGAGGCAAGTAGAATCACTAAAACGGTTTTAGTCATCGATGAAGCTCAGGACATGGATAGGGATGAGTTCGGCCTGATCACAACACTGATGGAACAGAACGAAGACATGAGGGTCATTGCTGTAGGCGATGATGATCAGAATATTTATGAGTTCAGAGGGGCCGATAATCGATACCTGGAACAGTTTATTTTGAAACACGGGGCATTGAAGTATGAATTGGTTGAAAATTACCGTAGCAAGAGAAATCTTGTAGAGTTTACCAATCAGTTTGTAACAAGTATCCGCCGTCGGTTAAAGCATACTCCTATCGTTGCCCGGCAGGCGGATAATGGAATGATCAGGATCGTCCATTATGAAAGCGATAAGCTTATTGTCCCGCTTGTAGAGGATGTCCTTGCCGCAGAATTGTCGGGCACGGCTTGCGTGCTGACTAAAACGAACGAGGAGGCATTACAGGTTACGGGCTTGTTATCGAGAAATGGAGTAAAGGCCAAATTGATTCAAACCAATGACGGCTTTAATTTGTACAATCTTGCTGAAATCCGGTTCTTTCTGGATCAGTTGTGTCTGACCGACGATGTTTTTGTCATCAGTGACGAAGTTTGGGAAAAAGCGAAGCGGCAATTGAAAAATCGTTTTTACCGAAGTTCGAAGTGGGAAATTTGCAATCATATGCTCCGGGATTTTGAGCTGACTAATCCCCATAAAAAGTATAAGTCTGATTTGGAAGTATTCATTCGGGAGTCCCGGTTGGAGGATTTTTTCAATGAAGAGAAGGAGGCTATCGTGGTTTCAACGATTCATAAAGCGAAGGGAAAAGAATTCGATCATGTTTTTCTTTTGCTCGACCGTTTCAATGTCGGTAGCGACGATGCCAGACGGCAACTATATGTTGCGATGACCCGGGCCAAACGGAATTTGAGCATCCATCTTAACTCTTGTTTTCTTGACTCTCTTTCGGCGGAAAATCTCGAACGGATCGAGGATAATCATCCTTATTCGCTTCCTGACGAAATTATGATGCAACAGACTCATAGAGAGGTATGGTTGAATAATTTCTCGACAAGCCAAAAACTGATTGCTGAAATGAAAAGCGGGGATGTTCTGGCCGTAACCTCTGATCGGAGTTTGGCCTGGAAGGGGAGGGACGTTTTGAAATTCTCCCGCAAATTTATGGAACAAATCGTAAATTTGCAGGAGAAGGGATATGAGTTGAAGGAGGCTAAAGTGAATTATATCCTTTATTGGTACCAGGAGGACCAGGGACGGGAAATAAAAATAATTTTGCCCGAACTTTACTTTAAAAAAGAAAAACGAAGTTTTGAGTTTTGATGAACCGAAGCCTTTCTTCTAATTCGGCAGGGTGGAGGCACCCTGCGGGTAAATTACAATTCCGTTGTGATTTCTTCGAGTCCCTTTCTTTTTGAAAAGTTTTCCGGTTGTTCCTGGATATAGCCGATCGGCAGGATGGCAACCGGATAACTGGTCTCGGTCAATTCGAAATGATTCCGGAAAAGGTTGGGGTCGAAGTTGCAGACCCAACAACTGCCTAAGCCGATCGATGCTGCAGCCAGGCAGATATGTTCCGCTGCAATGGCGGCATCTATATCCGCATGGCTTTTGTCGTCGGTCCGGCGGATCCAGGCTTGGGATTTATCGACACAGACAACGATGTACACCGGGGCGTCGGCGAACCAATCTCTCGGGTAGCATGCCTGCACTTTTTTTCTTTGTTCTTCGCTTTTTATGATCAGAAAATGCCAGGGTTGAAAATTGACAGCCGAAGGCGCGTGGCGGGCACATTCCAGTAGATAGTTTATTTTCTCTTGTTCCACGGGATCGGATTTATAACTTCTTGCCGAAAAACGTTTTTGAGTGAGTTCCAGAAAATTCATAGTCTATAGTTTAGTGTGTAAAAATAATGCAATTTCGGTTACTAATTTAGGTATAATTTTCGTTTTACCCGTATCCTTGCCGGGATTAGTGGCCTTGTTTCGTTTGTTTATTTGTAAAAAAAAAGAAAAAAATAACAATTTCTTGTCATCCTCCTGTTCCTCTTTTTTGTATTAAATATAGCCGGCGGTATAATTTATTCATAAAGATTCGGATTATTTTTCCTGGATCCAGAAAATTATAAAGTTTTTCAGAAGAGATAAAGGGGTGATTTTTAATCTATTTATAAAAACAAATTTATGAAAAAAGTCGGACCGTTACCATTTATAGAATCGTATTCCGGAAAAAGAATCGACATTCTAAAATTAACATTTTTATTATTGCTTGTGAGTTTTAAGCAAGTCTCCGCGAGCCCGCATTGTCAGGAAACCAAAATTTCAATTCAGGTTAAAGATTGTTCGATAGAGCAATTATTCCGGATGATTGAACGACAATCGAGTTATGTATTTGTATATAATCACGAACAGTTGAGTAGAATCGAGCCTATTACGGGAAATTTTAAAGACATGGAAGTTACTCAGATATTGGATGTGTGTTTAAAAGGGACAGGCTTGCACTATGAATTGCTAAACAAGAGGATTATCCTGCATGGGCAGGAAATAGAGAAAAAGTCCGTGTTATTGGAGGGAAGGGTAACCGATCGGGATTCCATGCCCTTGGCGGGGGTTACCGTTCGTTTGAAAGGGACTACCGTCGGGACCTCTACGGACATGAAGGGATATTTTAAATTGTGGGTACCCGAAGAAAATGCAAAATCCGTATTGATATTTACATTCATCGGAATGAAACAGTCGGAAGTGTCTTTGACTAGCGGTCGGTTTGCCCATATCCTTTTAGAGGAAGAAGTCGCTATGTTGGACGAAGTAGTATCCTATGGATATTATAATGTAGATAAACGTCACCTGACCAGTTCCGTAACCTCTTTAAAAATGGAAGATATCATGCAGCCGGGGGTGAGTACGCTCGATCAAATGCTTGAAGGGCAAGTCCCGGGTTTGATTTTTATGCAAAATTCCGGTCAGGTAGGAACTACGCCGAAATTAAAGGTGAGGGGAACTACGACTTTGTTGGGCAATCAGTCTCCTTTGTGGGTGTTGGATGGGGTTATTCTTACCGATCCTGTGAATGTCGATCCGCAGCAAATCAATGATCTGGACTTTGTAAATTTACTCGGGAATGCTATTTCGGGCATTAATCCGGATGATATCGATAAAATAGATGTGTTGAAAGATGCATCCGCCACGGCTATCTACGGTCCTAAGGCATCTAATGGGGTCATTGTGGTCACGACGAAAAAGGGAAAGATCGGGGCTCCTTCGGTTTCTTATTCTTTGACGGGAACTTTCCGGCGTCGTCCGCGATATTCGGACCGCGCTGTTAACGTGATGAATTCCCAGGAACGTATAGATTATTCCAGGGATATTATTGAAAATAAATTGGAAGTGCCTAATCTGGACAGTTGGGTCGGGTATGAGGCTGCCTATTATGATTATCAAATCGGTAAAATTACGCATCAGGAGTTTCTCGACCGGGTGCATAAAATGGAAACCGTGAATACGGATTGGATGGGACTTTTGATGCAGGACACTTATTCTCATAATCATTCTTTGAGCGTATCGGGAGGAACCGATAATATCCGTTATTATGCATCCCTGGGATACAGCAATGAAAATGGGAATATCCGTGGAGAGGAGAATAATCGCTATTCGGCCTTGACCCGTTTAAATTTAAATTATAAAAACTTTACGATGCAATTCGGGCTGAACGGCAGCATCATGAAAAAAGATTATACTCCGACTAAAGTAGGAGTGACCGATTACGCTTACAACACCTCGCGCGCTATTCCGGCTTATGAAGATAATGGTGATTTATGGTTTTATCAAAAAAGAAAGGACAATACCGGCTATAATCAGTTGTTCAGTATTATAAACGAGCAGAAAAATTCATATGATAAAATCAAAACCGAGCAGTCGGGATTAAATGTTTCTCTGGGATATCGTTTTATCCCCGAGCTGAGAGCCGAGTTATTCTGTTCCTACAACGTATCCCATTCATACGATGAAATTTATTATGGAGAGAAAACCTGGTATATCGCTAATTTAAGAAAGACGGACATCACTACGGGCGAAGTCAATACCCAAACCACCGAATGCCCCACAGGAGGAGAATTGACCCTGGATAATACAAAGAATGAAAACTACAATCTGCGAGGGTCGCTTACGTTTAACAAAATTGTCGACTACGAACAGAATCATTCTATTTCCGCCTCCGTCATCGGGGAGTTGAGTTCTTCGAGATACACAGGTTTTAAAATCGTTAAACGGGGATATATTCCGGACCGGGGAATGATTTTCGATAGAATAGAATCGATGACCGACGGTAATCTTTATGAAAGTTATAATACATGGTTGTTATCCGATGATGCCAGAGGAATGATGAAGGATAATTTGACAAATTTAGTCGGGTTAATCGGCACGTTTACCTATGCTTATAAAGATTCGTATATTTTTAATGTAAACGGTAGGATCGACTTTTCCAATAAATTCGGAGATGCGAGCAACGATCGTCTGTTACCCATCTGGTCGCTTTCCGGCCGTTGGAATATGCACGAAAATATACTGAAACGTACGGAATGGATCGATAGGTTAGCCTTAAAAATGTCTTTCGGATATCAGGGCAACATGTCTGCCCAGGATTCTCCCAGGTTGATCATTCAGAAGAGAGGAATGGATAATGACTTCAAGGAATATTCTTCTAAGATAAAGAATTATCCCAATCCTAACCTGAAGTGGGAGAAGACAGCCACCTACAATGTCGATCTGGAATTTTCCTTGTTCCATAATAAAATTAACGGTTCTGTCGGATATTATTATCGTTACACCAAGGATGCTTTTCTTTCTAAGAAAGTATCGGTGGTAAACGGGGTGGAAGCTTACACGGTAAATGCCGGTAATTTGCGTAATCAGGGATATGAGTTGTTGTTGAATTTCGTGCCCGTGAATACGGCAACAACGGTAAACGGTGAGCGGCGCGGTTTTGTTTGGCGTTTCGATCCGAATTTCGGCTCGGTATTCAATCAGTTGATCGATAAAGTAAAGCATAAAGACCGCGTACTGCAAGATGAAGTGACTTTTCAGGATTATCTGAAAGGCAACGTACTAGTGGCCGGTCGACCTATAAACACTTTTTTTTCTTATCGATACGAGGGATTGACTCCTGAAAAT